>CALFWH010000085.1 GCA_937927985.1 uncultured bacterium
TTTATTTATAACAGAATACTTAGGTTTAGTAACTCCTTTTATTCCAGACTATACCTATCTTACTTCATTATTAGCTAAAAAGGTAATATATAACCTTGATAGCAAAATAAAAACAACTCAGGATTACTGGCCTATTCTAAATGAAATAATATCTTTTAATAACATTTTCCTTAAAATAACCAACTTTATCAATAGATTCCCTTTACTTTTCTTTAATAATCCGCAAAAGGAAAACTTAATAATAGAATGGTTAATAGGAAATATTTTTCCTGATCAATTAGAAAAACGGTTCAGAGAAATTTTTAAGGAGTACGATTTAGATTTTGAAATAATTTTATCAGAAAAAGCTCTCCAAGCAGAATGATTTATTTAACTATTTATTTTTTTATCTTCCTTTAAATACCAATAATAAAATATCAAGCCACTAATTACAATTAAGATACCAATAATAGTTTCTTTTGGACTACTTAAAAAAGTATAAATTAGAAATAAAAGAGTAATAAAAAGATAAAGTAAGGTACTAATAGGGTAAAACCAAGATTTAAAAGGTCTGTCAATATTGGGATTCTTGAATCTCAAAACTATAACAGCTAGTACGGTTAAAAAATTAAATGCTATCGAAGCAAAGGTAACATAAGTTAATAAAGAACTGTAATTACCTAAAACTATCAATAAACAAACCCATATACTTTGAAAAATCAAAGAAATATAAGGAGTGTAATACTTAGGATGCTCTTTAGAAAAAATCGCAGGAAATAATCTATCCAAAGATAGAGCATATATCAATCTTGAACTTGTTAGTATTAACCCATTATTACACCCAAAAGTAGAAATGATTATCCCTAGAGAAATAAAATATACTCCAAACAAGGGAAAAATAGTTTTTGCAAGTTGCTCAGCTACTTTATTATCAAAAGAATTAGCTACTCCATCAATTCCCAACACATAAAGATAACTCACTGTAGTTAAGACATAAATAACAGTAGTAACCAAAGTACCAATAATCATACCTAAGGGAATATTTTTATATGGATCTTTAACTTCGTGAGATATATACGTTAAATAATACCAAGCATCATAAGCAAAAAAAACTTTAGATAAACTCCAAGCAACTAACATTAAAACTAAATTTAAATCATAAAAATTCTGTACGTTACCTTTAGATAACAAATTATCAAAACTTCCATTACTAAATAAAAATGAGAAAAATACTAATAAAACTATAACCAAAACTTTAGAAATAGTAAAGATATTTTGAATTACAGCACCCCATTTTAAGCCAAATATATTAATAACAGTTATCAATAAAACAGAAAATATTGCTACCAATTGAGCCCAGTTTATTTTAATACCATAGTCTAGAATTACGTTTTGTTCAGATATGAATGGGAAGAAAGTACCTATATATTTTGCCATAGCTATAGCTACAGCAGCAATAGTACCAGATTGAATAACAAAAAAACTACCCCAAACAAATAAGAAACCAATTAATCTGCCATAGGTTTCCTTAAGGTAAACATATTGTCCACCTGCTGAAGGAAACATAGAAGAAAGCTCTGCGTAGTTTATTGCGCCCAAAATAGTTATCATACCTGCTATTATCCATATGCTTATAACCCATAAACTATCAGGTAATCTTGAAGCAATAATAGAAGGTACAATAAATATTCCCGATCCTATCATTGAGCCTACAACTATTAAAGTACTTTCAAATAAACCTATCTTATATCTCATTATTAGACATTAATTTTTAACAATTTTTGGTATATTTCAATGTACTTGTTAGCACTTCTTGACCAACTAAAATCTAATTGTATTACTTTTTTTCTTAGTTCATTTAACTTTTCAGGAGTTATTTGGATAGCTTTTTCCATTGCTTGGCTAAGTAGGATTGGATCAGCTTTATCTATTAATATTCCAGTACCGTTTACAGGATCTTCAAAAATATCTATTATACTATCCTTTAAACCGCCTGTTTTAGTAGCTATTGGAATGGTAGCATATCTGTAGGATATCATTTGAGATAAGCCACAAGGTTCAAATCTTGAAGGTATAATAAAGTAATCCGAAGCAGCGTAAATTTTTCTTGCTAGACCTTCATCAAACATTATTTTTACACTTATAAAATCAGGATACTTTTCAGATAATTCTGAAATACTTTTTTGAATATCTTGGTTACCAGTACCTAAAACAACTAGATTAAAACTACCTTTTGGTAGATTTTCAATAGCCTGAGATAGAATATCAAACCCTTTTTGATAATCAAGCCTTGCAACTATACCAAATAAAATTCCTGTATCCTTTATATTTAATTCACTTAGAAGTTTTTGTTTATTATTTCTTTTACCTTCCTTTATGTTAGAATTATCGAAATTATAGTATATGTGTTTATCTTTTTTGGGGTTCCATAGTTCATAATCTATACCATTTAGTATCCCTTCAATTTTATGATTATTTTGTTTTAAGATGGATTCTAAGCCCATCCCAAATTCTGGATAATTTTGTATTTCATAAGCGTATGTCGGACTTACAGTTGTTACTATATCGGCAAGAATTATTGCCGCTTTCATTAGGTTTATTTTATCATAATATTGTCCCTCTTGTAAAATAAGATTATAAAGTTCTTGATCATCTATAAAGTTAAGATTTTCTTTACTAATTATTCCTTGGTAAGCTATATTATGGATTGTAAAAACTGTATTTTTATAATTTTTCAATTTAGCAAGTAAAATAACAAAAGACGTATGCCAATCATGACAATGAATGATATTATAGGAATCAGCAATATTTATTACTGCTTGTGAAAAAACGTAATATCTGTAAATCTCGTCTTGAAATGGTTTACCGTGTTTATCAAGATATATACCTTCTCTTTCAAAAAGTTCTGGATTTTTGACTAGTATTACCTCTGTGTTTAAATATTTAGTTTTTAGTAAATCTACTTTAAGATTGTTGATATTTAAGGATTTATAAAAATCAAAAGTTAGTTTTTCCCCCGTTAATTTTTGATATAAATTTTCAGTTATCTGACCATAGTAAGGAGTTATAACAGTTACGTTATGGGGATACAAATTATTAGGTAAAGATCCTATAACATCAGCCAATCCCCCAACTTTAGAAAAAGGTACCATCTCCATAGATACCATAAGTATTTTCATAAATTTTACCCCCTTTTGTTATGTAATTTGGCAGATCTCTTGAAAACTAAATCTATAAGCCTGAGGTAGTAATGTTTTTGTTTGATCTTTATAACCCATACATATTATCATTATTGGGATAAGGTAATCTGGAATTTTGAAAAATTCTTTTAGTTTTTTTTCGTCATAACCTTCTATAGGATGTGTTTCCAATCCAAAAATTCTTGCTGATATCATAATATTCATAGCAAACATTGCTGA
>CALFWH010000086.1 GCA_937927985.1 uncultured bacterium
ATAAAAATTCCATTTCTTTAGAAGGTAGTATGAAATATTTTTTAATAGGTTCTATTGCTACAATTTCAATTTTAATTTCTATTTTAATATTTTATATTTATAGTGGATCTCTGGTTTTTGGAAGCAATTTAGTTTTACTTAATAGTTCAATGATGGGAATAAAGATTGCTTTTATTTTGTTAGTATTGGGTTTATTGATAAAATTAGCTATTTTTCCTCTTTCTTTTTGGATACAGGATGCTTATTTTGCAAGTAGAGGATCCTATTTGTTAGTTATATCTTCTTTACCTAAATTAGCTATTGCCTTTTTCTTAGTAAAATTAATTTATTTATCTGATTTTCATTCTCTGAAATTTTTGAGTTTATTTTTAGCTTTATCGATGATTATGGGTACGTTTTGGGCTTTGACAACTAATGATTTAAAGAAAATATTAGCTTTTTCTACTATTACTAATATGTCTTATTCTTTAATACCTATAGTTTCTGTTGGTTATGATATTTTTTCTAAATCTCAAGCTTTAACAATGACTTATTTTTATATATTGCAATATGTTTTGGCAAGTATTTTGTTTATAGCAGTTTTGATTTATTTGGAGGGCAAATTTGGAAGAATGGATCTGAACGTATTGAGAGGTGTTATAAAGGAAAATCCAGTTTTAGCTTGGTTTTTAATAATTTCCTTGGTTTCTATGGCTGGACTTCCTCCTACAGTAGGATTTATTTCTAAATTTTTATTATTCTCCTATTCCTATTCTTTTTCTCCTTTATTGGTTTGGATTGGTATAATAACTAGTGTAATATCATTGTATTTTTATTACAAAATAGCTCAATATTTATACATTAAAGAAGGTAATGCTCAAAAAATAAATATAGATTTTCTTACTTTCTTCTCTAATTCTTTACTTTCTGCTTTAATTTTGTTTTTAGGATTTTTACCTACAAGTGTTATATCCGTTATTCAAGTTATGGTAATTAGCTTAATGTGAACCATGTTGTTTAGAAAATTTTTTATCTTTTTTTTGATTATTTTATTGAGTTTTATAGCAGTTATTTATTCACAGAAGAAAACAGATGATATATATTATTACTTAACCAAAAGTAATTTGTATGAAGCAGAAAAACTAATTTACGAAATTTTGAAAGACGATCCCCTTAATAAAGATGCTCTTTTTGCTAAATCTATTCTATTGTACAAATATACTGAATTGGAAAATAACAAAGATATCAGAAAAGAAAAGCTAGAAAAAAGTTTGCAGATTTTAAACAATCTACAAAAAAATTTAACTGGCTTCTATTATTACCATTTTATAAAAGCTAAAGTATTAGAAAATTTAAATAATTTTGATGAAGCAATAAAAGAATATGATAATTCTATATACTATAACAGAAAATTTATAGATTCTTATATAGGAAAATCTTTACTTTTGTGGAGAATGAATAAGATCTCTGATAGTATACAAGTTTTAAACCCTGTCAGGGATAATTATAAAGTAAAAATTCTACAAGCTTGGTACTTGTATCAACAAAATAATTATGAAGATAGCTTAAAGACTTTTATGCAGATATTAGATAATCCTTTGAATTTTAACAAATTAAGAGAGAATAGGGAAGTTTTAAATGAATTGTATTTTCAGATAATGTGGATAGGTTATAGGGCAAACAAAAATTTAACTTACTGGATAGAACAAAATAAAAAATATAATACCAATGATTATTATAATTCTATTTGTCAAATAATAGAAATAGAGCAAAAAAATGAGGAAGAAGCTGTAAGAAAAGGATTATACAATATATCTCTTTATCCGAATAAGCCTTATTCTTATTTTATAGTTTATAAAATCTTAAAAAAACATTCAAAAAATCAGAATAAAAATTATATTTACTTTCTAAACAAAGCAGTTGAAAATGATCCATATAACTTAGATTTTAAGAATCTTTTAAAAATGGAGATGGAAAATAAAAAATAAAATGGAAATAAGGGAAATAGTTTTAGGATTACAAAAATTCTTCTCAGATATTAATCCTTTTTTTTTAGGTAGTCTAGTTTTTATATTTGGGGCTGTATTTGGTAGTTTTATAAATGTACTAATCTATAGGTTACCTTTAGAAATAGATATTATTTATAAGCCTAGTTTTTGCCCAAAATGTAATAATCCTATAAAATGGCATCATAATATACCTATATTTAGTTATATTTTTCTTAAAGGAAAATGTTATTATTGTTCAAATCCCATTCCTATTAGTTATTTAATTATTGAATTATTCTCTGGTTTTAGTTTTTTAGGTTTTTATATTTTGTTTGGTATAACTTGGGATTTTTTCGTGCTATGTTTGTTTTTTATAATAAGTTTGCCTGTACTAGTTATTGATTTAAAACATCATATAATACCTGACGAATTATCTGTTGGTGGTACGATTTTGGGAATTATTTTGGGTATTTTACATAATTTTATAGGTTTCCAGAATAATTCAAATATTACTATAAATTTTTTTGATAGTTTGTTTGGTATATTAGTGGGTTTATTGATATTTGGAAGTATTTATTTTTTATCGTTATGGATTTTTAGGAAGGAAGGTATGGGAATGGGGGATGTTAAATTTGCTACTACTATTGGAGCTTTTTTAGGTTCTTATCCAGCAATTATTGCTTTCCTATTATCCTTTATATACGGCTCTATAATAGGTATATTTATAACTGTTTTTAAAAGATTAAAAAATTACAAAAAAATAAAAGCATTTTCTTTACTAAAAGACTATAGCTTATCAATTGATTATTTAACTTCTATTGTCAAGTCTTATGTTTATGAAAGTGAATTAGATCAGTTAAAGAGTAGTTATATTGCTTTTGGGCCATATATGGTTTTGGGGGCTTGGACATCTATTTTCTTTTCAAATTTTATTGTTGATTTCTTTGTTGGAGGAATAATATGAAGTTATCTGTTTTGCAATTTAATCCAATTCATAAGAATGTTAAATTAAATTATACAATTATTCAAAATTATCTAGCAAATATAACGGATTCAATAGTTGTTTTGCCTGAGTTAGCTACTACGGGATATTTATTTGAAGATCCTGAAGAGTTATATTCTCTAGCAGAAGAAGTTCCTTCAGGGAAATTCACTGAAATATTAATGGAAATTTCTAAAAAAAATAACATAGTTATAGTTTCTGGAATAGCTGAGAAAGAAGGGGAAAATCTTTATAATACTGCTATAATAGTTTCTCCTAAAGGTTATGAAGGTAAATATAGAAAAATAAACCTTTTTTATAAGGAAAAATTAGTTTTTAAATATGGAAAAGAGCTAAGTGTTTTTAAGATAGATTTTTTAGGTGGACAAATAAAGTTGGGAGTTATGATATGTTTTGATTGGTATTTTCCAGAAGTTTGTAGGGGGTTAAAATTAAAAGGGGCTGAAATTGTAGCTCATCCTGCTAATTTAGTTCTACCTTATTGTCCTATGGCTATGCCAATAAGGGCACTTGAGAATAAACTATATACCATCACAGCTAATAGAATAGGGAAAGAATCATCTCCTAATGAAGAACTGAAATTTATAGGTCAATCTGTAATATGCTCTCCCAAAGCTGAATATCTATTGAAATTATCAAGTGAAGATCAAGGAGTATTCTGTGTAGAAACTAATATTAACATAGATCCAAAAATAACAAAGTATAATAACTTAGATGAAGAAATTGAAAAGTTGTACCTAGAAAGATTATTTTTTACTAAAAATTCATGAATTTTTTAGGATTGCTTTAAGATTGCTTTAAGATTGCTTAATGATTTGCTTTGTAGTAAATTGTTATAATTAAAAAACTAACTAATGATAAAATAAATCCATTTAAAAATAAGTAAAAATAACCGTTTTTTATTATTAAGGTGGATAATATTGCTCCTACTGAATTAGCAAGCGAAAAGGAAGATGATACCAAAGTAAGTGAAGTAATTTTCTCTTTGTTATTTTCCGAAAGATATTCTATATTACCTAAGTAAAGTAAAGTAAAAGATAAACCTAGTATTACTTGTAAAAGTGATAAAACCAGAATGTTTTTAGACATTGGAAAAGATAAAAAATAAAATGCTGATAATATATATCCAATAGATATCATTTTTAGGATAGTTTTATTTTCCTTTTTTATGAATCTGTATAAGATGGGATTAGAAAGTGTTTGTACAAAAATATTTATTGCATGTAGAATACCTATTTTGTAAAGGCTAAGATTGTAATGATACATTAGTATGTAAGATAGATAAATCCATATTCCTGCAGCACCAGTATGTCTTAAAAACAAGCTTAAATAAATATACCAATTTCTTTTTATTATTTCCCAAGAGTTTACCTTTTCTCTTTCTTCTTTTATTTCTTCCTTAAAAACCTCAAATAAATTGTTAAGAATAACAGAAATAATAAAGAGAAGTACTATAGTTAAAATCATAA
>CALFWH010000087.1 GCA_937927985.1 uncultured bacterium
TATTCATTCCCCTTCTTAAAGTAGCAGAGGAATCTACTAATACGCCAATATCTACAAATCTATCAATTTGCTGCTTTAAATCCTTAGTAACCTCAAAACCATTACTCTTAGCTAATTGTATAATTTCATCGTCAAATCCCAATAATTTTAAAATCCTAATCGTACTTCTAGATCCCTTAGATACACTATCTAGATCATCTACAAAAATGTAATCAAATTTAAAACCATCTATTAACTCGAATCTTCTAGAAAAAGACTGATTGGTTAAACATACCAGTTTATAATCTTGCTGAGACAACCTAAAAAGCTTTTCATCCTTAATAGATTTATTATCATAAGAAAGAAAAAAAATATATTCATTAGCTAAGATCTGTGAATTTCTATACTGGGAAATTCTATCACTATACTTACTAAAAATATCAAAAGCTTGTTTAACAAGTAAAGAAGTAGGAAATATTAACAAACTTTTTCTATTCTTTATAAAAGAATTATAGAAAGCTAAAAATAATCCCAAAATAGTTTTTCCTGTACCTGTCGGAGCTACTATAGAAAAAGAAATATTAGCAAAAAATCTCTTAGCATAGTTCCTCTGAATAGATTTGAGATTACAACCAAAACAAAATTTAAAGAAATTTTCGAATTCTTTTAATTCTTTTTCAACAACATCGATATTTATTTTAGTTTTTGGTTTTTCCAGATATAATACTTTTATAGACATATCAGCTTTTATCCTTGATATTGGGTTTTATGTTGTATCTTGAGATTAATAAGGAAACGACATCTTTAAATATGGGAGCAGCAACTTGCCCTCCATAATACATCCCAACAGGCTCCTTTACACTTACAATAATCACATATTCAGGATCAAAATAAGGAAAAAACCCCACAAAAGAAGCAATATATTTACCAGGTAAATATCCCCCAGAAGGGGATACCACTTGAGCAGTACCCGTTTTACCAGCACAATAATAACCCTCTACTTCAGCTTTCTTACCTGTCCCTCTTTCCACCACACTTCTTAAATACTTCCTAGTCTCCTGGACAGTAAAATCAGATAAAATTTTTTCCTTTAAAACATTTTTATCCTTAATAAAAGTAAGATCAACTTTATATCCCCCATTTGCAATCATTGTCATAAACTTAAGCATATGTAAAGGACTAATAGCAATACCCTGACCAAAAGAAATAGTAGCAAATCTTATATTAGGTTCATTAGTTAAATCTCCAATTAAGGGTTTAACATCGGAAGGATGCTCAATTCCCGAATACTCATAAAAACCAAATTTATATAAATACTCTATAAACCTTTTTTTACCAATTCTTAACATCAAAGAAACAGTTCCTACATTAAAAGAATAAGTAAGAATATCCTCTATTGTTTCATAACCTGAGGTATACAAACCGTCATCAGCATTACTAATAAGCCAGCCATCAATAACTATATTAGGCCCACTAAAAAATTTTTCCTTAGGAGACAATCCAGCTTCCAAAGCAGCAACTACAGTAAAAATCTTAAAAATTGATCCTGGTTCATATAATTTATTTATACCACCAATAATGAAACTATCATTACTTCTATCAGCACTTACACAAGCTAATACTTCACCTTTCTTATTTGTCACCACAATAGTAACCTCAGAAGCTTTATGTTGCTTAAGTTTTTCTTTTGCTAACAAGTCTATACCTTCCTGCAAACCCACATCAATTGAAAGATAAATATCTTTACCCTCAACAGGAAGCTTAAAATCAATTACCCTATTGTAATTTGGCTTACCAGTAGCATCAAATAAAAATTCATAATAACCACTTTTACCTTTTATCTCACTATCATGTTCTTCCAAAAATAATTCTAAACCCTCTATACCCTTACCATCAATATCTACCGTACCTATTATACTTCTTAAACTACTAAAATTATAATATCTTTCTCCTGAAGGCTCTTTTATTATCTCTATTGAATTTCCAAAATCACCTAAACCATCGATATTTATGTTATCAACTTTATTAGCAAATTTTCTTTTTATAAAATAAAAATTCACTCCTTCTTCCCTTAATTTTAAGACAAAATTAATAAAATCTTTCTGACTTTTTAGAAGATTACTCTTTATATTATTTTTCACTAAAAACTCGTATATTTCTGGTAATTTTTTAACATCTACAGCAGTAGGTCTAATAGCTATACTATAGGAAGATAAAGAATAAGCAAGTACTACTCCATTCCTATCAAGAATTCTTCCCCTATATGCAGGTAACTCTATTCTACCTATACTCTGCCCTTCAGACTTTTTTTTGTAAAATTCGTAATCTAATACATGTACCTTTATCAATTTATAAAATATCAAAGAAACAAAAAAAATCAAAAAAAAGTAAATCAAAAAAACTCTTTTCTTAAAAACTAAGTTAAAGGTTTTCTTTTTCATTACATTTTATAAAACATTCATATCATTTCATTTAGATCAAGTAAATCTTGAGCTTGTTCAAAGGTTAATATTGAATGTTTGATACAATAGTCCTTGATAGATAAGCCTTCTTTTGAAGCTTCTTTAGCTATCTGATAAGCTCTATCATATCCTAAAATTTTAGCTAGAGGAGTTACTAAAGAAGGATTAAAATTAACAATCTGTGAAATTCTCTCAACATTAGCCCTTAAATCTTTTATAAGCTTATCTTTAACAGTCCTAGTTAAATTAGATAATATTCTACAAGATTGACAGATAGCAAAACCCACCAATGGAAAAGTCGTAGATAATTCAAAATTAGAATACTGATTAACAATGTTTAGAGAATACTCTAAACCTATACAATAAGAAGCAGCCATACCTACTGCTTCAGGAATAACAGGATTAACTTTACCTGGCATAATTGAAGATCCTGGTTGTAATTCAGGTAAAATTAACTCTCCTATTGATCCTATAGGTCCACTTCCCATCCATCTTATATCGTTCGTTATCTTAATCAAAGCCAAACAATAAATTTTTATCATACTCATTAATTCAATAAAACTATCTATAGAAGCTTGCACCTCAAAATGATTAATAGCTTCTATAAACTCAGGATAAACACTAAAATCTATTTTACTGCTAAGATAATTATTTATTTTCTGCGTAACCCTTTTACCAAATTCTTTATGAGTGTTTATTCCCGTACCTACAGCAGTACCCCCAATAGGTAACTCCCTCAATCTGTCAAAAGAAGATTTTATTCTCTGCACTGATAACTCCAATTGTCTCCTATAACCTGAAAATTCTTGAGATAAACCTATAGGAGTAGCATCCATTAAATGAGTCCTTCCAGTTTTTATTATACCTTCAAATTCTTTCTCTTTCTTAATAAAAGCTTCTATTAATTCATTAATAGAGTTTATTAAATCAATAGACATTATATAAGCTGCTATTCTTATGGAAGTAGGAATAACATCGTTAGAAGATTGCCCTTTGTTAACCTCATCATTAGGATGAATAAATTTTGAGCCTTTGTCTTTACCAGCCAATTCATTAGCTAAATTAGAAATAACTTCGTTTACATTCATATTTGTAGAAGTACCAGAACCAGTTTGAAAAATATCTAAAGGAAAATTATCTTCAAATTTTTTCCAATTCTCAAGAATAATATCGCAAGCTTTAATTATTAGATCAGCTTTATAAGGATCAATTAAATTGAGTTCCTTATTAACTTCACAAGCAGCTTTTTTTATCAAAATAATAGATTGAATAATAATTGGATCCCATTTGAATTGACTTATATTAAAGTTAATGAAAGCTCGTTGGGTTTGAGCTCCCCAATACTTATCAATAGGTACTTCAACATTTCCCATCGGATCAGCTTCAAGCCTATACATATACTACCCCCTCAAGAATTTCTTATTAAAAATTCCTATTTTAAATTTTTCAAAGAATCTATTATTTTTATTATTTCATAGGCTTTATAAGATGTTCTTACGTTCTTACCAGCTTTTACAAATAAAAAACCTTTTTCTAAAGCTACTTTTTCAAATAATTCGAATTCTTGATCACTATAAACCTTTTTAACTTCGATATTCTTAAGAGAAGGTCTAAAATATTGCCCAATAGTTAAAGCTTGACAATTAACCTTTAACAAATCATCCATAGTCTCAAAAACTTCCTCTTTTTCTTCTCCAAAACCTAAAATAATCGAACTTTTAGTAATAACATTATTTCTTATTTGTTTTGCATTATACAAGACTTGCAAACTTTTTTCATAAGAAAATCTTTTATCCCTTATTAAAGGAGTAAGCCTTTTTACAGTTTCTATATTATGAGCTAATACATCTACTAAATCTTTGTCTTTTAGGAGATTATATAGGTTTTTGTAGTCACCTCCTAAATCACTTATGAGAACTTCTATGTAACTATCTGGCTTAGCTTCCTTAATTTTATAGAATAATGATTTTAAATAATAAACTCCATGATCTGGTAAATCATCCCTAGTAACCATAGTAAAAGTATAGTACTTGATATTTAAATTAGCTAAAGAAGAAGCAAATTTATCGATATTTAAGTAATCTACTTCTGAGGGTTTACCTTTTTTAACATAACAAAATCTACAAGATCTTGTACAATAAGGTCCTAGTAACAAAAAGGTAGCACTTAAATTTTCCCAACATAATCCCCTATTTGGACATCTAGCCTCTTGACAAACAGTGGATACTGAATATTGCTTAGTTAACTTTCTTACTAAAGCAGAATTCTGACCATCAGGAAAAAAAAACTTACTTTTCATAAATTAGCCTATTTATTTCCCCTTGAATCTCATTTTTATTTTTGGTAATGTTTTGTATATTCTTCAAGATTGTTAAAAAGCTAGTTGTTTTTATTGTTAGCTCAATTGCTTGTCCTATATAAAGTTTTTCGTTTTGTGGAAATTTATTACGTGGTATAGTTATAAATTCTCCATCCTCAAAACTCAATTTCACCCATGAAGAATTTATCTCAGTTATTACCAAAACATACTTGATTTTAGACATTACTATTACAAGTTTAAGATTAAATCGTATTTAAAATTAAATCGTAAACAGAATCTATTTTAGTTTCATCGAATTTTAGAATTATGAAACTTTTACCTCCTGGCAAAGGAGTACCACTATATCTCATTAATTCCAATACCCCATTTTTTCTAAGATAATCCAATATATTATTAACAACTACCAACTTAACCTTAACATTTTCTGCAATCTTAAAACTATCTGTTTCTTTGTTTACTTTAATCTGAAAAATAATTGAATCAACTACTTTTTTAAAATCAATCAGGAAATTTTTATAATAAATAACCATTAAATCAGGAAAGATTATAACAGATGAAAAAACTGTGTCATCAAGCAATTTAAGATCAAGTAGATTTTTATTATGTAGTTTTTTTATGATTTCCAAGTATTCTTCTAAGTTATGAACTGAAGAATAATCCCATAATTTTCTTATATTTGTAGCAAGATAGATATTATCTGTATCATA
>CALFWH010000088.1 GCA_937927985.1 uncultured bacterium
TATAGGATCAACATGACTTAAGGGATTAGTTGACAATAATCCTCTGTATTTAGGAGTAGGATCACCCATCATATAAACAACATAAGCTTTAAAAATATTCCTTATAACCAATACTATAAACATTAAAATTCCTACTAAAATATAGAAAACCATAATTTATTTAAGTTCTTCTTGTCCGTTATATATTTTCATTGCTTCTTCTGGATTATAATTCTTTACAGTTATTGCGTATATAGCATTTGAAAATCTTACTGCTTCTTCAAGAGATTTTTGATGAATATTTCTTCCTGTAGCATTTCCTGATACTCCTGCTAGGTGGATTTGATCGTATAATTTTTGTAGGAATTCTTTTGGATCTATACTTTTTCCACCTGCACAGATTACTCTGGTTCTACCAGCTGCTAAGACGGCTTCTCTTAGTAAAACTGGATTTTCTTTACCGTCTTGATCTTTTGGGGGATTAACTTTTACGAAATCTGCTCCTATACAAGCGGCTAAACCAGCAGCTCCAGCTATTAAATGGGGATCTTTTTCATCTTTTACAGCTTTACCTCTTGGGTAAGACCATATAACTACAAGTAATCCTTCTTTATGGGCTCTATACGTTATTCTTGCTGCTTCTTTTAACATTTCTGCTTCAAATTCACTACCAGGATAAATAGTATATCCTACTCCTACTATATTTAATTTTGTTTGATTTTTAAAATCTATAACATCTTCAATATCAACCCAAGATAAACTTTCTGGATCTCTTTGAGATGTTTTGACAAGATGAGTTTTAGAGTTTATTTTAACTATATAAGGTACGTTAGGGTAGTCCATTGCATATCTTGCGATTAATCCAAGTTGTGTTGCAAAAGCACCAACCTTTGCTTTAGAAGCAATTCTAAATAAATGTTCAGGATCATTATCATCAGGATGCACATTTGGTCCGTAAAAATCATCATTTAGGTGTTCTACTTTTTGGTCTCCAGCAAAAAGGAATAACCTACCAGTACCTTCAGTAGAGGTATAATAATTTTTAGCGTACTCTTCTTTTTTAGTGGGGGGTACATCTAAAGGTATTTTTAGATCTACTTTTAACATAGTTTTTTTGTTTTGCAGTTTTACTGCACCTTGGCTATTTATATACCGCCTTACCAAGGAGGCGGTCCTTATTTATCATATTTACCCTATTTCTTACATTCCCTTCAATGAATTTCTTAGTATAAAATAAATTTTTTAGCATTAGCATGAAGTAAATTTTAATGGAAATAAACTTTCATTTGTTTATACAATTCAATGGGTACTTTTTTTATTTTACCTTCTGCTATTGATAGGTCTATTGCTTCTATTTTACCTTCTTTTAAAACTACTAATTTTCCAAATTCTTTTTGTTTAATTAGGTTTATTGCTTTGTTAGCTATCATAAGGGGGTAAATTCTGTCATAAGAGGTAGCTGGTCCTCCTCTTTGAATATGGCCTAAATTTACTGCTCTAGTAGTTATTTTAGTTTTATCTTCGATTATTTTAGCTACTAATTCTCCAACTCCACCTAATTTTACATGTCCATATTCATCTACTACTTCGTATTTTTGAGATTCACTTATTTTGACTCCTTCAGCTACTACGATTATTGCGTATTTTTGTCCCTTTTCATATCTGTTTTTTATAAATTCTATTAATTCATCTATATCGGGTTCTTCCTCAGGGATAAGGATATAATTAGCTCCGCCAGCTAATCCCCCATATAGGGCTATCCAGCCAGCATGTCTTCCCATAACTTCCAGTACAAGCACTCTTTTATGAGATTTAGCAGTAGTTATTAATCTTTCAACACTTTCCATTACAATATTTATTGCTGTATTAAAGCCAACAGTAAAATCAGTTCCTTCTAAATCATAATCTATAGTTTTGGGAAGTCCTATGACAGGTATTCCTGCTTTGTGCATTTTAGAGGAAGCTCCAATAGTATCCTCTCCACCTATAGCTACTAAAACATCAAATCCAGTAGATTTGAAATTTTCTATAGCTTTATCCATTGTTTGCTTATCTTTTGCAGGATTAGTTCTGGAACTTCCTATAAAAGTCCCTCCTTGATGAAAATTGTTTACTACGTCATTTTCTTCTATTAGGATATACTTGTTTTCCAGAACTCCTTTCCATCCATCCAAGTAACCATATAATTGAAATCCTTCTTTTTTACAAGAAAAATATAGTCCTTTTATGTAAGCGTTTAAACCTGGGGCATCTCCTCCTCCAGTAAGTACAGCTACTTTCATATT
The DNA here is from genome assembly GCA_937927985.1 of uncultured bacterium. Lineage (GTDB taxonomy): Bacteria > DRYD01 > DRYD01 > DRYD01 > DRYD01 > DRYD01. The sequence goes on from CALFWH010000088.1 coordinate 2,265, forward strand.
TTCAAGCACCTCCTTAGTATTATATTTTTATATTTTAAAAATTATGAATTCAAAACCATAGGATTTACAACGCTTAAAGGTGGTTTATTGGTTAAGAAATTAACCAAATTAGTTACTGCCATTTCAGCCATTTTACTTCTGGTTTCAAAACTTGCACTACCTATATGAGGTAATAAAACAACATTATCAAGATTTATTAATTCTTCATTTATTTTGGGTTCAAATTCGTATACATCTAATCCAGCAGAGAATATTATTCGTTCTTTTAGGGCTTTTACTAAATCATCTTCTTTTATTACTGGTCCTCTTGCAGTATTTATTATAGTAGAATCAGGTTTCATTAGCTTTAATTTTTCATAAGTAATAAGATGATAAGTATCTTTATTTAAAGGAGTATTAATAGATACAATGTCACTAGTTTTTAGTAAATCATCAAGATACATATATTTAACTTCCATATTATAGTTATCTTTTAGGTAATTTTCTGCGTCTATTTTTCTTTTTGTGTTGTAGTAAACTACTTGCATATCGAATCCTTTAGCTCTTTTAGCTACGGCTTGTCCAATTCTTCCAAATCCGATTATTCCTAGTGTTTTACCATAGACATCATATCCTAAAAATAAATTAGGGTCCCAACCTTTGAATTTTCCTTGTCTTGTAAATTTATCAGCAGGTATAACTAATCTTCTTGCAGCTAAAATTAAAGCCCATACCAAATCTGCACTGGTTTCAGTCAATACTCCTGGTGTATTTGTCACCACAATACCCTTACTTGTAGCATAATCAATATCTATATTATCAAAACCTACAGCATAGTTACTAATTATTCTCAAATTAGGCAGT
>CALFWH010000089.1 GCA_937927985.1 uncultured bacterium
ATATGATTTTCCATTTTTCTGAGAGTTTATAAATTTCTTTAGATATTAAGTTACTGTATTTATCATTTGTTATTGAATTTGAAGCTATTAAGAAAGAAAGAATAACTTTATTTTTATCAAAATTTTTATTAAGATTTATGAAATTTTTTATTCTTTGTTTTTTGTGAATGTAAAATTTTTCAAAGCTAATTATTGATTTTCTTAGAATTTTTAAATTTTCTAATAGTTTTTCATCTCTTAGTTCTATGAGTTTTAAATTTATAGGATCAAAATTTAGATTGAAAAATTCTTTTATCACTTTATCGAAATATTCTTCCTGATTTATTTTTTTTATTTCATTTAAAATTCTATTTATTGATATTAGGTTTAAGAATTTAAGAGATTCGATTAATAATTTTTGATCTTGGATTTGTAAGTTAAATCTCGTTTTGTACTTTATTATTCTGTATATTCTTGTAGGATCATCTTTAAAAGAATCTGGATGTAAGATTTTAGCTATCTTATTTCTTAAATCCTGATAACCACCAAGAATATCTATTATCTGTAACATTAAATCTGGGTGTTTAGGGTCTCTTTTAAAAACAATTGTGTTTATAGTTATATCTCTTCTTAGTATATCTTCTTTTATACTATCTGTAGGTTTTACAATTGGTAATGATCCGATACTGCTGTAGTGTTCTCTTCTTGCCGTTATTAAATCTACTGATAAGTTGTTTTTTAAGATTATTTTAGCAGTTAAAAATTTTTCATGATAATGTTTTTCTTTTACTAATTTATTTAATTTTTCTACAATAAGATAAAATATATTTTTTGTAATTGGTTCATAGAATACTATATCTATTTCTTTTGTTTTTAGTTTTTTTTGGTAGAATAAGAATTCTCGGGGTATTCCTCCTACAAAAGCCCAACTCTTGGTTAATCCTTCTATTATCTCTATTAGTGGATTTATTTTTTTTATGGTTTTCCATTCAAAAATGTTTTCAAAGAGTATCATTATCTTTGTAAATAAATTTCTATAGTAGGGTAGTAGATAGAAATATTTAAATTGTCCGTTTGATAGTAAATGTAATTCCTATTTAAAAACACTTTCTTATTTTCTATTTTTAGTTCTTGACAGTAAATTAAAGATTTAGAATTTTCTTTTTTGTTATTTTGCAAATATATTACAGATTTTACATTTTTTGATTTACCATAAATTAAATTAGTATAAACTTCAAAAAAAGGCATAAAAGAATATATCTTTCTATTTTCCTGATTAAAGTATAATTCAACAATGTTACAGTAAAGGTAATTTGAGTAAAAAGGATTTTGTAGTTTTTGGGCTTTAGCTATAAAGTTAATTTTATCATATGTTCTAAAATTTACTATTTGGACATTGTATAGAATAAATTTCATTTGATTTTTAGTAGGAATTTCTGTGATTACTATATTTTCATTTTTTGCAATTAGTAGAATTAATATGAATACTAAAAATATGATTGCTATTGACAATAAAGGGTTATTTAAAAAATCTTTTAATATATTCAATTTAAACTAAGGGTTTTTAATTGATTAACAATTAGTTTTAATTTATTATGTAGTAATCTTTATCAATTATTTGGTTGTTTTCATCTAGTATTTCTATATCGTATTTACCTTTATTATTAAAATTGGGTATTGATATCTTATTTTCTCTCATTAATTCAGATAGTTTATATTCGTGTGATTTATTAGAATGCTTAACTATTACTTTGTATTTTGATAAATCTTGTGGTAGGTTAAATGGATTTAGGGTTTGAATATCGAAGATAAGTTGATTATTTTGAATTGTTGGGTTATAGATAACCAATGAAGGATTTAGGGGTAAATTATCTTGATCTATTGGTTCAAATATTACTTTAGGAAAATCAACTTGATATCCTGCTTTTAGTGCGAATTTTAAAGCGTTTAGCATTAATTCTCTGTGTTTTCTTGCGAAATATTGATCATTACCTGAATCCCAATCGTTACCATACCACCAGAACCAATCTGATCCTTCTGCAGCAAATAAGGTATGCCAAGCTTTAAATAAGTAATATTTTTCTCTATCTTTTTGGGAGGGTTCTTCTATTGGATTTTGAGTTATTTGGTTTATGTAGGGAATTTTAATAAATTCTTGTCTTAATTTATTTAGCATATACCAGCCTTTGTTTTCTGATTCTTCTCCTATCCATGTTGATAGGTCTCCGTATACCCAAGATCCTGTAGCTAATGGTTCCAGTTCCCATTGTTGATCTATTGGTTTTATTTTAGTTATGTATTCTTTGGGAGCCATTGTTTTTATTTTATCTTCTTTTTGTAAAAGATCATATATTGCTATTAAGAAATCTTTTCCATCGTTTTGGTAATAAGTCCAAACATTTTCTCCGTCACAAGTATTTGTTACATAAATTGGTTCTGTATGTGGGACGTTGTTGTAGTGTTTTTGAGATTTAATAAATTCTATAAAATCTTTAGCTGCTTGGTAACCATCTTCTTTACCCCTGTAGTATCCGTAGTCCCAACCTATTTTATCGTGAATGGATCTAGGAATAACTGATATTGCGTCATTGTTGAGATTGTCTATGAATTCACTATCTACATCTACTCTGTAGGGTTGTAGTACATCACCTGCATAACCTGATTTTAGTACTACTTCGTGACCTGTTGCAAACCATTTTATACCATTTTTGACTAAATGTTTTATGATATTTTCGCCTACTGCTCCTTCTCCTGGCCACATTCCTACTGGATATTTACCAAAAATTTTCTTATAATATTCAACTGCCATCTTTACATGAGTATCTGCATCTTCTGGGTATTTAAACGTTGGTGGTAAGGGTATGTTAGGTAATTGTTCCTTTGCACTATCACTATTATCTATTAAGGGTAATATAGGATGATAGAAAGGAGTTGTAGTAACTTCTATTTGCCCTTTGTTTTGTAAGTATCTGTGTATTGGAATTACAAATTTCATTATTTTATACGTTTCCAAGATTATATTTTTTGCATCTTCTTCGGTAAAATTTTCTCCCCTTAATCCTTTTTGGTATATATCTTTTATTTTGGTTACTTTGTCTTTTATTAAGTTATTATTTTCATCATGTCCTATTAATTCAGTTTCTTTTGTTAGAAAATCTGGATCAAACCATACTAAGTGGAACCATACTTTTAGATTTAAATATTCTTGATTAGTTAGGGATTCACCATTTTTGGCTTTTTCAAATAATTTTTTGTAAGCAGGATATTTGAATATTTGTGATTCATGGTGTGCGTCGAAAAATCTTTTAAGTGCAAAATTTTTATCATCTTGTGTCCATTGATCTACCGGTTTAAATAGTAAATCCAAAGCTCTATCAAGTTTACCTAATGGAAAAGCAGAATCCTTTTTGTATAGTGGACTTTTTTCATCTGCGTAATCCCTTAGTTTATTTACATAATCTTCTATTTGCACTAATAATGAAGGAGTTAGATTTATAGTTAGTTTGATTTTGGGAAAATTTAATAATATTGCGGCCATATCGTAATAATCTTTTGTAGAATGTAATCTTACCCATGGGGCAGTGTATGTATCTTTTATTGGTTCTTTATATATCGGTTGGTGTTGATGCCATAATATATTTAAGTATATAGGATCCATCTAAATTATTCACCCCCTCTTTATTTTTTAGATTCTGTTTTTTGATTTTCCTTGTTTGATAATAATTCATAAAAAAATGTAAAAAAAATGTTAAATAAGTATAGCGATAAATGAAATTTTTGAATGTTTTTAGGGTTTGATTAATTAC
>CALFWH010000090.1 GCA_937927985.1 uncultured bacterium
TACAGAGCTTAAATTCACTCTTTATGATTTACCTCAAAAACCAATAATCCAATCCTATATAGGGGGGTTGGGAGGTAAAGATGTCAAAATATCTGATTTTGAAAATATATTCATTGAATTGAATGAAATGGTTAACAATAAAATACCTACAACCAAAGTAAAATGGGTAGGTTTAGATTTATCTCTAATTGAATCCTATATGGAAGAAGTATAAAAGGGGGTTAGTTTATGACTTCTATTAAGCAATTACCATATGAAGAGTATTTTCTTGCAGGAAATGGTAGTTGTCCTGGTTGTGGTCTAACAATAGGTTTAAGAAATGTCTTAAAAGCTTTAGGAAAAGAAGTATATATGATAGTACCTGCTTCGTGTAGTAGTGTTGTGCAATCTCCTTTTCCAAATTCTTCAGCTACAGTACCTTTATTAAATACTCCGTTTGCTGCATCAGCAGCAGTTGCTTCTGGCATGGTTAGAGCCCTAAAACTTTTAAACAAAGAAGGAGTAGTAATGGTATGGGCTGGAGATGGAGGTACTTTTGATATAGGATTTGCTACCTTAAGTGGAGCAGCAGAAAGAAATGAAAATATACTATATATTTGTTACGATAATGAAGCATATATGAATACTGGCGGTCATAGATCAGGAGCTACTCCATTAGCCTCACTAACAGGAACTACTCCCACAGGCAAAAAAGAAAATAAAAAAAACCTACCATTTATTATGGCATCACACAAAATACCCTACATAGCAACAGGAAGTATAGCTTTTATAACAGATCTATATGATAAAATAAATAAAGCTAAAAATATAGAAGGTTTCAAGTACATTCAATTTTATTCACCATGTACACCAGGATGGCTACTACCTACTGAAAAAAGCATAGAAGTGTCTAAATTAGCAGTACAAACAGGTCTATATCCTTTATTTGAAATAGAAAATGGAATATTTAAAATTAGTCCCCCAAGCAAACCTTATTTAAAAAAAGAAAAAAGAAAACCACTAGAAGAATATTTCAAGCTTCAAGGTAGATATAAACACTTAACTTCAGAAGACATAGAAAAAATAGAAAAACTTGTAGATGAGCTAAACGAAGATTACGCTAATCTCGATGGGAAAAAAGTTTTTTAGCATATAAAAGATGGATTTTAATAAGGAATTTGAAGAAATAGAAAAAGATTTGATATGTCCACGGTGTGGAGGAATGGTAGTAGAAAGTACTGATTTTGAAACAGTTTTTTTTAACGAAAACATAAGAGAATATTCCTGTATAATTTGTGGGTACAGATTTTGGATAGATCTAGAAGAAATAATCTCAAAAATAGTTATATTAAAAAGGAAGGAAAATTAGTAAAAATTAATTAATTGAGATTCAATTAAAACCAAGGTAATTGATTAGGGAAGGGAGAAAAAGTATGGCAAACATAATAGTGGTAGGTGGAGGATTAGCAGGTTTAATGGCAACTATGAGATTAGGGGAAAGGGGGCACAAAATAAAACTTTTTTCAATAGTGCCAGTTAAAAGATCTCATAGTGTATGTGCACAAGGAGGAATAAACGCGTCAATAAATGCTAAAGGAGAAGGAGATAGTCCTTTCCTACATTTCTATGAAACAATATATGGAGGAGATTTTTTAGCAAATCAACCACCAGTATTAGGAATGGCTGAATTGGCTCCTAAAATAGTCTATCTATTTGATAGAATGGGAGTTCCTTTCAATAGAACAAGTGAAGGTAACATAGATTTTAGAAGGTTTGGAGGTACACTATTCCACAGAACTGCTTTTTCAGGAGCTACTACAGGTCAACAATTACTCTACGCTTTAGATGAACAAGTAAGAAAATTAGAAAAAGACGGAATAGTCAAAAAATATGAACCTTTCCAATTACTCAGATTAATCATAGATAATGGAGTATGTAAAGGAATTATAGCAATGGATTTATACAGTGGAAATATAGAAGCTTACACAGCAGATGCAGTAATCCTTGCAACAGGGGGTTTAGGATATATCTTCAAATACAACACAAACAGTATAATTAATACAGGTTCTGCAGGAAGTATAGCTTATCAACAAGGTGCTTATTGGGCAAATCCAGAATTTATACAAGTACATCCTACAGCTATGAAAGGGAAAGATAAAAACAGATTGATTTCAGAAAGTGTTAGAGGAGAAGGTGGAAGAGTATGGGCTTACGATAGCGAAGGCAAAAAAAGATATTTTCTAGAAGAATGGTACCCAGGATATGGTAACTTAGTCCCAAGAGATATAGCAAGCAGAGCAATATATAAAGCAGTATACGAGCTAGGATATCATACAGCAGAAGGAGAACCAATGGTATATCTAGATATAACTGATCTAGTAAAACAAAAAGGTAAAGATTATGTAAAATCAAAACTTGGAGGAGTACTAGAAATATATGAAAAATTCTCAGGAGTAGATCCATATACAAATCCTATGAAAATATTCCCAGCTGTCCACTATTCCATGGGCGGATTATGGGTAGATTATAATCAAATGACAAATATACCAGGTTTATTTGCAATTGGAGAACAAGATTACCAATATCACGGAGCTAACAGATTAGGAGCTAATTCCTTATTATCTTGCCTATATGCTGGTTATATTATGCCCCAAATAATCGAAGATTATGTAAAAAATTCCAATACTATAGTTTCTGATCAATCAATAAAAGAAAATCTACTCCTAGCAAAAGAAGAAATAGAAAAAATTAAGAATATGAAAGGAGAAATTAATCCTTATAAATTATCAGAAGAATTTAGATTAGTTATGTCAGAAAAAGTAACAGTTATAAGAAATGAAGAAGGTCTAAATTATGCTTATAACTTTGTAAAAGAATGCTTAGAGAAATATAATTACATAAATTCATATTTCTTTGATAATCAGTATCCTATCACTACTATTTCTTATATTAAACAGCTAAAAGATATGCTAATATTATCACTTGCAATAATAAAAGGAGCAATTGTAAGAAAAGAAAGTAGAGGAGCACACTACAGAACAGATTACCCTCAAAGAGACGACAAAAACTACCTAAAAACTACAAAAGCAAAATTTACCCCCAATGATCCAGAAATATCCTTTGAAGAAGTAGATCTTTCGATAATACCACCTCAAGAAAGAGAATATAAAAGCTCTCATAAAGAGAAAATAGAAAAAGCTAATAAACTATATGAACAAATCAAAGATAAAATAGAAAAACTAAAAAAAGAAGTTATAAAAGTATAGTTTATCAGAAATTTACTAAGAGTATTCTATTACATTTAATTTGTAAGCTTTACATTTAAGTTATAA
>CALFWH010000091.1 GCA_937927985.1 uncultured bacterium
CCCTTATCTTGTTTATGATCCCCCTAATTTTCTAAGATTTATATATACTTTAGCAGCTCCTATTTTCATCTCAATTGCAGGTCTTATGATGTATAGAAATAAAATTTTGAAAAATTATGAATGGAATTACTATATAAAAAGAGGATTAATTTTAATAATCATTGCTTGTTTGATTGATATATTGATATATGGGAATTATCCTTTTTTTTCTTTTGATGTACTGTATTTGATAGGTTTTTGTGTATCTATTTTCCCTTTTTTATTTACTATCTATAAAAAGAGTGTTTTATCAATAATCTTTATATTTCTTTTTAGTTTTACATTACAAGCTTGGTTGGGATATAATTCTCATATTATGGAGTATTCTATAGGTGAGAAAATAAATATGGATAGTATTGTGATATTTTTTAGGCAAATGTTGTTTGAAGGTTATTTTCCTGTTTTTCCGTGGGTGGGGTTATTTATGATAGCTTTTGTTTTTCAGGATGAAAAATATAAAGATTTTATTAATAAATTTTGGTACTTAGGAGTTATATTTTTTGTTATTTTTAGTTTTTGGCTTTTAAACACTGAGAGATATATAAGGGAAGGGTATGCAGAATTATTTTATCCTCCTGATTATGTTTTCATTCTTTGGGCTATCTCCTTCCTTTTTTTAGTTTTTTATTTGCTTTATAAGAAATTTTATTTAAGATTGTCATTTTTAAGTGGATATTTAGAGTTAATTGGAAAATATTCTTTGTTTTTCTATATCTTTCACTTATTCTTAGTAGATAAAATTTTGAGATATTTTGATATTTCTAAGTTTTTGCCAAGTATTAAGATAGAAAACCCAAATTATTTAAATTTATTTCTTAGTTATTTTTTAACCTTGTTTATAATTTATTTTATTGCATTGTTTTTTGAGAATATAAGAAAAAGAAAACTTCTTTCTTAGTATAGAAAAAGGAGATTGATTATAAATAGTAGTATGATTCTAAGTAGAGTTATTGCTTAAATAGATTGCTTAAATGGATGAGTTAAGAAAAAAACTTTTAATCACATATATTTTTTTTAATTATAACTTTTTTAAACTTAAAAAATTAATTGAGATGAATGTTAGCTTAAATCAGTCAAGTTTAATAGAATTTTTGGATTTTATTATCAAAAGTTTAAATATCCAAGAAAAAGAATTATTGGATAAATATCAATTAGATTTTGAATATTTAAAATATAAAACTAAGTTTTTTTTGGATCAAGATTTTCCTAAGATTTTGTATGAGAATGATTGTGGAATATTATTTTATAGAGGTAATTGGCAGTTTTTGGAAGATAGTTTTTATAGAGTATCAATTGTAGGATCAAGAAAACCTTTGGAAGTTAGCTCTAATTTTGTTTCAAGTTTATTCAAACAGTTAAGGTTTATTGATTCAAAGGATAAACTAGTAATAGTAAGTGGATTAGCTTTGGGAATTGATTCAATAGCTTTAAAGAATGCTATTGCTAATGGTATCAAAGCTATATCTGTATTAGGTAATGGTATGGATTATTACTATCCTTATCAAAACAGAGCTTTGCAAGACCAAATATCTAAAAAGGGATTAATATTTTCTGAGTATCTACCAAATCAAAAACCTAAAAAATATTTTTTCCCTTACAGAAATAGATTAATATCATCTATATCTAGTGTTGTAATTGTTGTTCAAGCTGCAAAGAATAGTGGTAGTTTGGTTACTGGTAAATATGCTCTTGAAAATGGAAAAACCTTATTGGTCCCTTTCTTATCTAATTCTCCAGAATTTGAAGGCTCTAAAGAATTGATAAACAGTGGAGCAATATTAATAACTAAACCTGAAGAAGTAATTCAATACCTTGGATTTGACCCTAACAAAATTAAATTAGAATGTTATCCTGAAAATAAGTATGATAATGTTGTTGAAATAATAAAAAATAATCCTGGTATAACCATAGAAAAAATTTCTGAATTACTAAAAATGGATTTTTCAGAAACATTAAAAATAGTAACCGAATTGGAAATTGAAGGCAAAGTCACTGTTAATTTTAATTATACTGTTTTTTTGAATTAAATAATTTTTTACAGGGTAAATAATGAAAAAAGAAAAATTTTTTAAATAGGGTAATATGAACAAGGGAATTTTTAATATTTCTGTTGTTATAATTCTTGTTTTAACAATTGTTTTTACTTTACTTGTTTTTTTAAATTATTTATCTCGTTTTTCTGATTTGGATAGGTACTACATTTTTTGGCAAGGGTATTATTTAGGAGATTCTTATGTTTTGAAGTTTAAGAATGGATATTTAGGAGATTTGGAGATTTATAATGTTCCTTTTAGTTCTTCTGAAAGTCCCTATAAAGTTGGAAAATCTTCTTATAGTAATGGTGTTGTTGAAGCTGAAATTTTTGGCCCAAGGAAGCTTAAAACTAGATTGGAAATAATATATTCTAATGGTATTGAAAGGTATAGGGTAATTGGTAAATACTCTGAGTAATAATGAAGTCTACGGGAAAATTTAGAAAATTTAGAAAATTTAGAAAATTTAAAAATTTTGGAGGTAAGAGATGAAATATGATGTAGTTATAGGGTTAGAGGTACATATTGAATTATCTACTGAAAACAAGTTGTTTTGTTCTTGTAAAAATGAGTTTACTACTATACCTAATAAAAATGTTTGTCCTGTCTGTTTAGGATTACCTGGTAGCTTACCTGTGATTAATCAACAAGCTATAGAATATTTTATAAAACTTGCTAAAGCTTTAGAATGTGATATAAATTTATTTAGCAAATTTGATAGAAAGCATTATTTTTATCCAGATATGCCTAAAAATTACCAAATATCTCAATATGATTTACCTTTAGCGGTTAATGGTAAACTATTCTTACCTCGATTTAATAAATATGTTTATCTTAGAAGGATACATTTAGAAGAAGATACTGGTAAATCTGTACATATTGGTGGTGAAAATTTAAGAGAAGCTAAGTATAGTCTTTTAAACTATAATAGAGCTGGGGTACCATTGGTAGAAATAGTTACTGAACCTGTTATATATTCTGTAGATGAAGCTGTTGAATTTTTGCAATTACTCAGATTAATAGCTCTATATTTAGGAATAAGCGATGTAAAGATGGAAGAAGGCAGTTTAAGATGTGACGTTAATATATCTCTTAAAAGTAAAGAATCTACAAAATTAGGTACTAAAGTCGAAATAAAAAACATAAATTCTTTTAGATTCCTACAAAAAGCTCTTAATTATGAGATAGAAAGACAAGCTAAAATGCTAGATCAAGGATTAGAAATTATTCAAGAAACTAGAGGATGGGATGAGAAAAGTCAATCAACTTATTCTATGAGAACTAAAGAGGAAGCCCATGATTATAGATATTTTCCCGAACCAGATTTATTACCTATTACCCTAACAAGAGAATATATCGATTCTATACAAATTACTACTACCGCTATTCAATATTATAAGCAATATCTAGATTACGGATTAAATTATGAAGAAATAATGTTTTTATTAGAAAATGTAAAAATAAATGAACTTTTTAATAATTTACTTTCAACTTACAATAATCCTAAGGCTGTAGTAAAGTTTCTTAAAACCGATTTTGCTTATCTTTACAATAACGACCAAATAAACTGGCAAAAATTAAGAATTTCTAATATAGTGGATTACATTAATTTAGTTGAACAAAAGTTAGTAGATGTTTTAGAATCTAAAAAGTATTTAGTGGATATTCTTCATAATGTTGAAGATTTAGGAAGTTTTCTTAAAGATAAAGGTTTATTAATACAAGAAGATAGAGAATTAATAGAAAGTGTAATTGAGAAAGTTATGAATGAGAATATTAATGCTGTTAAAGATTATTTAGAGGGTAAGGATAAAGCACTGGGATTTTTGGTTGGCCAAGCTATGAAATATTTAAAAGG
>CALFWH010000092.1 GCA_937927985.1 uncultured bacterium
CTCTATCAGCAAAAGTCATCCCTAAAAATTCACCTATTTTTAAGATAAATCTTGCAAATATATTCCACTTTTGATGAAGATAATTTATACTATGATAAGTAAATACAACTTTTATCTTTCTTAACTTAACCAGAGGAACAAAGATTGCAGGTCCCATATTGTGAAAATGTGCAATATCTGGTTTCTTTATAAGACAAATTAAACTTGATATAAAACTATGAACAAATGTTTCTAACCCACTTTTTTTAGGACACAACAGATAAATAAAATTTATTCCATTCCATTCTTTTAATTGTTTATTTTCTAAAAAATATGGTTTGCGTGCGAATACAGTTATATCACAACCTAATATTGCTAACCGCTGGTATAACTCTTCACAATGTTTCTCAACGCCACCTTGGACATTAGGAAATCCACGCGTGCCTATAACAAAAACTTTTATTTTATTGTTCTTACAATAATTCCTATCCATATACCACTAACTTGAGCTAATTGTTTTAAAGAGTGCACAAAAATAAATACTATAAGTTTAAAAAAATTTTTTATTTTTGCTCTTATTCCTAATATAAGATACAAAATTGGTAAAATAGAAATAAAAGAAATAAGAGGAATAAAATTTCCAGTACATAAGCCAAAGATTAAACAAACCAAAACTAAAGGTAGATAAAGCATTCTTCCCCAAAGACTAAGATCTTTTAATTGTTTATTTAAAAAATACGGCAAAGGATAATATCTACCATAATTAAACCATTTTTTTATCAGAGCGAACAATCCTACCGGATGATCATGATATACATATAAATTTTCACTAAAAAGAAGTTTATATCCTTTTTTTATCAGTTTTAAATTAAAATCTATGTCCTCTGCTGCAGCGTTAGGAAAGAGTTCATTGAAATAAATATCTTCTATATATCTATATCTGTAAAGTACAGCCAAAGTAGGTAAAGATTTAACATATTTACTTTCTCTTTTAATATTACCATATAATAAATACTCTAATGTTTCACTTATTAAATTTCTCTCAATACTTTTAGTCCATCCACCTACACCTGCAATTATTGGATTTTCTTTTAATATTTTTAATGCCTGTTCTGCCCAACCATCTGGAAGAATTACGTCGGAGTCTACAAATGCTACATATTCTATTTCGTTTAACTTTTTATTTTTTACCTCATTTAGTCCTCTATTTCTTGCTGCCGCTGGTCCTTTTTTAGGTTCGTATATGTATATTACTGGATAATGTTTAATAATTTCTCCTGTAGAATCGGTAGAACCATTATCTACAACAATAATCTCTTTATCTATATTTTGCCTTAATACAGATTCTATACATTTTGATATTGTTCGTTGCGAATTATACGCAGGAATAATAAAATATATCATTTTTTTCTCGCTTTTATTATTACAGTATCTCCAAAGGTTTTAGGAATAAATTTAGATGAAACCATTAGTTTCTCTTTATAGTAAACACCATCAGTACAGCTTTTGACTATTTGAAAATTAAACATATTAAGTAGTTTTTCAATTTCTTTAAAATTGTAATCCCTTATATGTCCATATCTTTCGTCTTCGTAAAACATATCGGCTTTAGCTGCATGTGCTGGAATTTTACCTAATAAAAATGCTATTCTATATTTTATGCAACAAATATTAGGTGTCGTTAAAATTAATGCCCCCCTAATTTCAGTATTCTTTTTATTTCACCGATAAACTTTTTTGAATGATATATATGCTCTATTACCTGGCAAGCAATGATAACATCAGCAGATTCATCCTTTAAAGGTATGCCTGTATTCAAATCGCAAACTATATCAGGATTTACATCAGGTGAAATATCAACGGTTATTCTTTTTTTACACTGGATACTATTACTTACTGGATTATTTCCAGCACCTAAATCAACAATAATTTTGTCTTGTGGTTTTTCCTCAAAAATAAATCTTCTGACTATCTCTATTTCTCTTTTTCTAAATGGTTCAAAAAGCATTTCCGATCCTCCTCTAATTTATATTTTAACAGTTCTATTTCTTTATGCAAAGTATTTTCTAAAGAAAATTTTTTAGCGGTTTTAATAGCGTTTTCAGCTAAATTCTTAAAAAGGTCTTTGTTTTCAACAATTCTTATGATTGCTTCTTTTAGACGACCAACATTTTTAGAAGGTACAAGCAATCCATTTAATTTATCTATGATTAAACCTTTATTACCCTCTACAGCGGTAGCAACACATGCACAACCGCAAGCCATTGCTTCAATTAGTGCTTTTGGATGCCCTTCCCGATGAAGAGTTGGCAAAACAAATATTTTTGCTTTCCCCATAAGTTCTGGCATTTTATCATTATCAACCACACCAAGGAATTCTATATTTTTTATACCAAGTTTTTTAGCTTTTTCCTTGTAGAACTCCACATCACCTAATCCCGCAAGTTTTAGTTTTATATCAAAATTTTTCTCTATCTCAACAAATGCCTCTAATAAATAATCTATCCCTTTATGCCAGAAAATTCGCCCAGCGTATAGAATATAATTTTCTTTTTTTAATGGTTTAAATTTAGAAGTATCAACAAAATTGGAAATGACAATACTGTCTCTTTTATAAACTTTCTTAACCTTATTCTGTAATTCTTCTGTGGTTACTATTACTATATCAGCTGATTTTATTGAAAGATATTCTCGCAGTCCAGCTGTAGTCCCTTTTAATCCACCAAAATCTTTTTTTGTAGTTGTTTTATAATCATAATGATAACTTAAGACAATTTTTTTATTGAAAATCTTTAAAATTGGTAAGATAAAATAACTTGCACTAATAACTCTTAAAACTTTATTCATATCCTTTACTTTGGTAAATAAGTATAAATTGTACAAGATTTGATTTCCAAATGGAATAAATGATAAAGAAAAAGGCAATGGATTATGTTTAACATTTAATATCTCTGAGAAATCTTTCAGATCGCAAGAATACACCTCGATATCAAAATGTTTTGAGATCTCAGAAAAATAGAACCTCCAACGAGATAAAAGTCCTGTCTTTTCTGCTTCCTCAAGTTTTGCTTCTGTAGGTAGAATAATTGTTAGTCTCATTTTTTAATAATAGAATACAAAATGTGAACACAGGTATTGTTATTTGAGGATACTCCCAATAGTTAAGATACAACAACTCAATAATAAAAAATAATAATAAATATAAACAAGATTTTGAATAAACAAAATTGTAACTTGTACAAATTTTTAACATTTTTATCTTTTTGTTTAATTGCAAAAAAAGATGATAAAAAAGAAAAATAAATATAAGAAAGCCTATAATTCCCAATTCTACCCATGTACTTACAACTGATGTCATCGGAGAAGCCATAGTGCCCCAACTAGCACCTCTAATTGGTGCATCTTCTCCTTTAACATACCAAGGAGTAATATATTTTTCAAAAAGTTCTGTTTTGAAAGTACCAATTTTAATAGGTAATTTTGTAGCAGAATACTCAGGAATCCTAATTTGTGATGCTCTACTTGTATATGTTCCTGGACCATATCCAAAGAATATATTTATCTCTCTTGGTATATCAATAAAAGATACTTTATAAGAATAAATTTTCCCTAAAAGTTTTGATTCCTCTAAATTTGTCCAATTTCTTAAAATTTCGGAAATTCCATATTTCACATATTCTAATCCATGGTGTTTAACTTTTGAAAAACCAATTCCAATAATAGGAGCTAAAAATATAAGAAGTAGAGATGCCTTTGACAGTTTTGTAAACATTTTGGTTTTAACTAAAGATATTAG
This sequence comes from uncultured bacterium, assembly GCA_937927985.1. GTDB lineage: Bacteria > DRYD01 > DRYD01 > DRYD01 > DRYD01 > DRYD01. The sequence continues at coordinate 3,776 of CALFWH010000092.1, forward strand.
GATAAGAATACCAAAGAGAAATACAACATTTGAGGTATACCCGGTCATAACCATTCCAATTAAGTAAACAGCAAAATAAAGTAGGTCTTTTCTATTGCTTAAATACATCAATCGAGTGAAAATTATAATTGTTGCTATAGCATAATGTATACCAAGAATATGAGAATCAATACATGTTCCTTTTATATGATCCCCAGCGAAATCCTTCATACTGATTGCTTGAAAAATACCTAACACAAATTGCAATAATAAAATTTTTTTATAAAATTCAAATGCCCTATCAAACTCAAGCATATTATGTTTTAGAGAAACAAATAGCATTATAAAGAACGGAAACAAATATGTAGATGCCCACAAGAATAAAGCAAGAAAATCACTGTTTCCAACAAAATTGTTATAAACCCAAGAAATGGAAGCCCATAAAAATAAAACCAAGCCAAAGAACAAAATTTTTCCATTTGTTATTGTTATTTTTTTACCTATTAATAAGATTGTAAATAAATATAGAATTCCTAAACCCAAAACAAGGTATGGAGCATAAAAAACTGGTAAAAAAGTTGATAGAATAAAAAGATAAATTAGTTTATTGATATAAGACATTTTCATAAATCTCAATAATTCTTTTTATAGAAAATTTTTCTGCGGTTCCTTTAGCATTTAATGAAAATTCTCTGGCTAAATCTTTATTTTGAATAATACGAATAATAGATTTAGATAAACTCTCTTCATCTTTCATGGGTACCAAAAGACCGTTTATTTCATCTTCAATAATTTCATTAGGTCCTGAAGGGCAATCAGTGGAGATAACAGGACAACCACAAGCCATTGCTTCTAAAATTACATTACCAAAACCTTCCCACAAAGATGATAAAACAAATACTGATGCTCTTGCCATAAACTTAAAAGGATTCTTCTGGAAACCTAAAAATGCTACATCATTGTCTATACCCAAAGTCATTGCTAGGTGTTTTAGTTCTTTTTCCTTATCTCCTTCTCCCAAAATAACTAATCTACAATTAATTTTTTCTCTAACAATTTTAAATGCTTTCAACAAATATTCCTGCCCTTTCTGTTTTGTAAGTGAAGCAACATTAATTATTATAGGAATATTATCTTTAAACCATGGATGTTCAGTCACCTCTTCTTTTGCCATTTGTTGTATTTTTTCTATATCAATGGGATTATATATAACTGTCACTTTCTCTTCATTTATACCAAAGTTTTTCACTAAATCTTTTTTTACTCCTTCTGAAACAGCAATTATCTTGTCTGCTTTAAGATATAAATTTTTTATAAGATATTTTGTTGCCTTACCTAATTTACCATAAAGTTGAAAAGAAGGCGTGTTATGTTCAGAAATGATTAGTTTTGTATCATTTCCACATAAAAGTTTAGATACTATCACTGCAAGATTCACTCTATTCATAAAACTAAAAATAATATCTGGTTTTTCTTGTTTAATTATTTTGCTTATTTTCCATATTCTAATTATTGAATTAAATATTTTATTTAAAAAATTTTTAGTCCCAGGTATGTCCAAATTGTAAACTTTGATATGAGATGGAATCTCGTAAACATGGTTTCTGTCATAAAATATACATATATTTTCAAACTTATCTTTATCTAAATGCGCTAATAAATTAGCACATGCTCTTTCAGCACCACCTTTACCAAGATTTGGAATAACAAAAATTATTTTTTTTCTTCTCTGAAGTAACTTATTGTATAAATTTAAAACTTTTTCAACTGCATTTTCCCAACTATATTTATTTATTATTTCCTCTCTATTTAACTTACCCATCTCTTTTCTAATATCTGGATTTTGAACCAAATACAAAATTCTATCAACAAGCGTATTTATATCACCATACTCTACAAGAAATCCATTTTTACCATCTTTTATTTGTAGTGGGACTCCTCCGACATTTGTTGCTATTATGGGTAATTCACAGGCTTTCGCTTCCGTAACTACAATAGAAAAACTTTCATATTGAGAAAGAAGCAAGAAAATATCTGCTGCTGAATAATATTTTACCAATTGTTCATTCTTTATTTCTCCAGTAAATATCACTTTATTTTCAATTCCCATTTTCCTTACTTTGTTTTCTAAAAAATGCCTTAATGCTCCATCTCCAACAATCATTAGTTTTAAATTTGAGCACCTTTTGGAAGCTATATTAAATCCATCAATTAAAAACTCAAAACCTTTTCCATGAATAATCCTTCCACAAGACATAAGCAAAACATCATTTTCAGAAATCCCATAATTTTTTCTCACATCAGTTTCTATTTTCCTAAAATGCTTAAAATCTACACCCGGAGAAATATCATTTACTTCAAAACCTCTCTCCTTCAGATATCTTATGGTGTGACCATGAGCAAAAAATTTTATAAGGTGTCCATTTTTTATATTCTTATAAACACTTAACTCCCATCTTTCAGAAGGTGGACCAGGAAACCAAATAACAACTGGTTTGTTAAGTTTGTCTA
>CALFWH010000093.1 GCA_937927985.1 uncultured bacterium
TTTACTGCAGTTAGAAAATCAATTTCTTTTGTACTATTTTCATCAGAAAGGAAAAATTTAATCAATTTTCCTTTTCTAAAGAATGTAATTAGAGAATTAGGCTGGATATCAGGAGGTAGAGGCATTTTCTTTACCAAACGAGATTTTTTTGGTAAATTCTTAATTTTTTCAAATAATTCAGGATTATTATTTTTAATGTTTTCAATAATTTTTAAATATTTGAGGTCAGATTCTTCTTGGTATTCTTCTATATCTTCCAAAGATTTTTTTGAGGTTAATTTATCGAATAATTCATGAGAGTTAACAGGTTCTCCTTCAGTGAGTATAGCAGCGTCTTCACCAAGTAAGGTTAAAAATGTTTCTATCTTTGATCGGGCAATCTCCTTCAATTCAATCTCCTTATCTACTTGTTCTACTGGTAAGAAATTAAAAGTATAAATTTTATCAAATGATGTACCCACACGGTTTACTCTTCCAACCCTTTGTATAATCTTTGTTGGATTCCAAGGTATATCGTAGTTTATCACTATGTTTGACCTATGGAGATTAACACCTTCAGAAAGTATATCAGTAGAAACTAAAATCCTATAATTATCTTTTTTATTTTTTGCCCCCGGATCAAAATTATTTATAATCTCTTCTTTTATACCTGATAAACCACTATGAAATAGAAGAGCTATTTTTCCAAATCTAGAATTTATTTCATGTGCTAAATACTCCGCTGTTTCCTTTGATTCAGTAAAGATGATTATTTTTTTATCTTTTAGAATTTCATTTCTTTCCAATTCTGTTAGCAGTTTTTCAAGTTTTGGATCTCTATCTATACCTTCCCAAAGATTTTTAATTTCTTGTAAGGTTTCAAGATCTTCTTGAAGGTCTTTAATTAACTCTTCTCTAAAATCTTTTGCTTCATACTTTTCTGCTTTTCCTTTATCAATCAAATTTTGGATTGCTTCATCATCCCCCAATTCCAGAAGTTCGTAAATCTTATTTATTTCCTTACTTACAAAAACATAACCTTCATGATAAAGTTTAATAAATTTTTTATAAGAATCTATGAATCGGTCAATACTTTTACGAAAAGCATAAAAACTACTTTCTAATCGTTTTACAAGTAATACTTTCATAAAACTACCCATATTTTTTTGACGTTGCTTTTCAAGAGGATCAATCCCTGAGATAAGATAAAGAAGTGGGGTATATCTTGAGTACTTAAGTTTCATAGTAATTAATTCTACTGTTTTTTCAAAGATTTTGTTTTCTTTGGTATCTAATTCATAATAAATACATTTAGGATCTTCGACTTTTGGAAAACGGATCCCATTTTTTTCCAAATCCTGCGAAAAATACTTTTCAATCTCCGTTCTTGTTCTTCTAACCATTATATACCTTAAAACTTTATCTCTGATCTCTTTAGCATTACTTTTTATTATTTCAAGATATTCGCTGTAATTTTCTTTACGATTAAAATTGTCTAATTTTTTTTGAAGAGATTCAAAAAAACCTTCAATGTTGGGGATTCCAGGAATAGTACTTTTTGAAGGACTTTGAAAAAGCCTAATTTGAGAGAGAATATCTCTTGGATAATTATTATAAGGAGTAGCAGATACCAAAATAACTCTTTTACCCCTACAAATATTCATAATTTTTTCATATCCTGAATTTAAATCATTTCTAAATCTATGAGATTCATCAATAATTACATTTTTTACGGGGTTACCAGTATCTTTATGTTTTTCTATATAATCTTCAGCTTCTTCAAGTTTACCGATGGAAAAGAATTTAGCAGAGACAGAGAAAAAGTCCATTACATTTGGCCAAGATCCAGGATTTTTCTCATCAATAAGAGCAGGGGGAGCTATTACGATTGTCCTACCATCTAATTGACTTGCAAGCATTGAAGCAATATAAGTTTTTCCAAGCCCCACTACGTCAGATATAAAAACTCCACCATACCCCTCCACTATTCTCTTAGCATTAAGAGCAGCCTGTATCTGATAGTCTAACCTCTTAAAGTTAGACGGTAACTTAACAGAAGACTTGTCTTTTGGATCTAATTCATCTTTAAAATACTCGTATAAAAACTTAAGGTAAAACTCATAGGGATTTATATTTTTTATATACCATGTTTTATTATCAACTGCTTCTATAAGAAGCTTTGAAATATCTAGAGAATCTTTCCATAATTCATCAAATTTCTTTTTAGCAAAATCGTAATCTGCAATATTCTTTAATTCAACATTAAATTCAAGATTGCTTTCTAATCCTGATTGAGTAAAATTACTTGAACCTGTTATAACTCTTCCCTTATCTCTATCACCTTCCTTGAAAGTCATTATATAAATTTTAGCGTGAAGTTTTTTTGAAGGATAAAGCCTAATCTGAAGCTTTCCTTCCTTAACCCATTGAATGAATTTATCAATTCCTTTTTCTACTTCTAGCTTATCTTCTGATTTTTCCATTTCAATTTGCAATAGTTTTTCATATTCTTCCTTAGATTCAGAATTGGTTAAGTTTTTAGTAGCTTCTTGTATAAGGTTAACAATATCTGAATCAGTTTTTATACCAACTATTATTTTAATTTCTTTAGTTTTTTCTAGTGCTTCATATAATTGATAAAATCCACTTATATAAAAATAGGCAACGATACAATAAAAAGATTCACAATCTTTAATTAATTCCTTAAATCTGTCTTTAAGGGTTTTTCCAGGTTCATTTAGAATAAAGGTTGTATCCGCCATAATCCCCCCCTATGTTAATCTTTCTAATAGTAATTCAATATATTCCCAAGTAGAAGGAAAAAATATGTTCATAGACTTAAATAAATTGTATATTTTTGAAGAATCTACTATAAAATCATAGTTTAGAGGGATTTTATTTTCCACTTCATATCTCAATCCATAGTTATTAGCGAAGTAATCCAAGAGTTCATAAAATCTTATATCTTCTTGTGATCCAAAATTAAAAATTTCTACATTACTCTCTCGAAAAAGTAAAGAATTAACAAAAACATCGTTTTTAATAAAAAAATATATACTACTAGCTATCACTTCAATAGAAACTGGATTAATGTAAAAATCATCGTTGTATACTTTTAATATTTTTTTTTCTTTTATCGAAGATAAAATATTATCAAAAAGTCTTTTTCGAGAATTAGTTAATCCGAAAACGTAAGTTGGTCTGAGAATAATAACTTTTTGGTTATTTTTTATAGCATTCATAGTTATAAAGGTTTCGGCCCAGTGCTTAATAAGAGAATAGTAACTTATAGGCATTATCAAACTTTTTTCTTTTACTCTACCTTTCAAACCATGATAAACAGCAGCACTAGAAAAATATATAAAATTTCCTCTAAAACCACTATTATTGATGATATGTAAATATTCCAATTCATTTAATAAGGCTTCTGTGAAGTTTTCATAAGCCTTAGTAAATGAAGAATTACCTGCACATATAATAAGAGTGCTGACTTTCTTTACGTAATCAGAGTTGATAAAAAGTTTGAAAGGTAAATCACCCTGTGGATTAGTAAAATATACGCCTATATTCTCTATACCTTTTTCAGTTAATATACTTTTTACTCTACTTCCTATAAATCCACTACTAGCAATTATCGCTATCATTTAAAATTTTTTTATACCAATTAATGGTTTGTAATATACCTTCTTCTAGACTTACTTTAGTTTTAAAACCTAGTTTCTTTATTTTTTCTATAGAAAAGATTTTGCGAGTAACTAAAAACTGATTAGGAGGATCAACTATTTGCAATAGGTCATCACTTG
>CALFWH010000094.1 GCA_937927985.1 uncultured bacterium
GTGTTATAAAAATCTATTTTCTTATCTTTTAACCTAAAAATGTTTTTGAGTTCTTTACCTGAGATAAATAAAAAATTCCTTTCTTTCATAAGATATCTTGTAAATTTTGCTTTTTATAATTTAATTCTTTATAGTTATCAATTAATCTAGATACTATGACTAAAGCTGCAAGGTCATCTAAAGGAATAAATAAACTTTTGAAAAAATTTATTATTTTCTTTATTAAGCTTTTTTCTTTTTTTAAAAACATTTTTCTTGCTTCTATAGTAGAATTTTTTTCATCTATTAGGTAGATGTTCATTTTTTTCTTTTGATTTTCTCTTATAGATTTTATAGCGTTTAGATAATTTATTATCTTTTTGTAATTAGTGCCATTTCCAACGGCAACTTCTTCTATTTCGTACTCTTCAGTTATTGTAAGTAAAATATCAAAAATATTTAAGGTTTTAATAATGTTTTTGTATACTATTTCTTTTTGGAAATTAACTACAGCAATTCCACATTTTTTATATCCAGGATCTATACCTAAAAAATACTTCTTTGCTAGCATTTTTATGTTTTTTAATAATAAGGCACTGTTTTCACTGTTATTTCAAATTTACCAGCTATATATATGTCTTCTTTATTTATTAAAAAAATTTTAAATTTGTTTTTATTTTTTGTAAAATTGCTAGATTCTCTTATTTTTACGAGTTCAGTTATTATTTTTTGGAAAGGTATTTGTCCACCGATAGAATTTTCTTGAGGTAAAAATAATTTTCCTTCCTTTATCAATTTTTCTTGAATCATAGATATACTGTCCATTATAAGAGAAAAATTTTGTTCAATATTGTAGGGATCGTCTATAATAATCTCAGAAAGAACGGTATTAGCAGGTACAATAACCTTATCCTCTATAACATTTACATCTACATCAACATATTCCCCAACAAAAGTATTTCTTTTACAATAAAAAATAAAAGCAAGTTTCTTGAATCTATTATTTCTTAATTCCTTATAGATTTCATTAATATTATCTAATCTAACTAAGTTTTCAGGCAAACTAATATCTTTAACTTTAAGTTTATATTTTTGCTTAACTAATTCTTCTAATTTATCTAAAACTTGGTATATATAGTTTTTGCTTGCATCGCTGTTATAAAAAGAAAACACATAAATAGGTTGATTCTTAATAAATATAATATCTCCCATATGGGTAGTTTGTATCAATAACGAAATATCTTTAGTTAGCTCCAAATATTTTTGTTGAAGTATTTTAACTTCATTTTTATAAAACTCGGTTTGTTTCATTAGAGTGTTTATTTGAAATAGATATATTCTAGCATCTTTTGATAAAAAAGAAAGTAAGATAATACTAAATGTAGCTATTAATCCACCAGTTATTACAGTAATGAGCATAGCAGTATACTTAGGACGTAAATTAAAAAGCACTATCTTCTTTTTACCTATTTTCTTACCTGTAAAATCAGCAATAAAAGAAATAAAGCTGCCTACTAGAAAGAAAAATAGGATTTTTATAAAAGAGAGGAATATTTCATTTTGCATTTAAAAATATTTTTATTTCTCTTCTATTATTTCTATATTGGCTCTAGGATAGATTATTTCTTCGTTAGTGTCTAAAATTTTTATTTTTGCTACTCTTACCTTTGATTCAGTAGGTATAGTTACGGGTTCATCTATTAATTCAGTAATAACTGCTATTTTACCAAAATAAGGTTCCCTTATAATTCTTACATAAGACCCTACTTGCAAAACAGCTTCACTTTTTTGGTCGGGTATATCTTGTATTGATTCTACTTCCTCTAGATAAGGTATGATAACTTCAGGTCTTATAACTCCTGCTCTTATTTGAGTTGTTCCAGAAATAGATACACTTCTACCGTTAGATTTATTCAATAAATCATAAGTTTTTTCTGCCATATTAATTTTTCCAAATCCTTCGGTTACTACAAAAGTAATTGGTATATCTTCTGTGCCTGTTACAGCTACTCCTATTTCATAGCCCAATATATCTTTTAGGGTTTCAGCATCTATACCACCTACTATTATTCCAATAACTCCTTTTTGTATAGCCTTATCTATGAATTCTTTAGATACATAACTGCCACCTACAATTATTTCTCCTTCTTGTACATCGTCTAATAAAGATAAATCTACCAGTTCATGAGTATTGGAAGGAGATAAAACTTTTAATTTACCTATTTTTTCTTTACCTATTCCAAATATACCTTGTATATATGTTCCATAAGTTTTAACAATTACTCCAGTTTTAGGTATAACTTCTTCTATCATTCCATCAACAAAAGCGACTACTTGTATGGCGGTAGGATCTTTTCTTAAAATTATTTGTCCTGTTGCTAAGGAAATAGATTCTACAGTACCATTAAGAGAAGATCTTATTTCTTGCTTAAACAACCCGAAGAAAGAAGAGTATTTAACTATAACTTCTCCTTCTTGGACTCTATCACCTTCTTTTTTTAAAAGGAATAGTTCTAATTCTTTAGGCTCTATACCTAATTTATTTGCAGCGTTTATAATATCAACTGGACCAGGTAAAAAAGCTCTTGCTACTACGTCTTTTGCTTTTACTATTGTACCTTTCTCGACTAAAACTTCACCTTCTATGGGTAATTTTCTTTCTTTTTTTATTATGGTTCTTGATAGTACTTTTAAACCTGGTACGTATGCTTGAGCCATATTAAGCTAATGATTCTCCTTCAGGGAATGGGCAATTTGGACAATTCCCTATTTTCTTTAAAGGTCCTCCAAAATATGGATGAGTACAATTTACATTGATCCTAGGAGGATCCTGTGCCAGATCAAAACCAAAATCTATATACGGACAAAATTTATCAGGTACGTTTTGTAAACAAAAGTGATAAAGCTCGTCATATTGCTCTTGGGTAGTATGTTGATAAATGTGTTTTTCACATTGAAATATTCCCAGTTGAGAGTGTCTAAATTTACAAGGTCTGTATGCCATAAATTATCTTCTCCTTGTAGAATTTCTCTTTTTTTATTATACATTTAAAAAAATTTTCCTTCTCTAGTTACACATAAAAAATGAAAAGAAACAAACTCAACGGTAGGTTAAAAAATCTTGTATTTATTTACTAGATTTTTATTTAGTACTTATATTTATCTCATTCTGGATACTTGTTCTATATGTTTTTTCATTTGTTCGTCTTGGGATTGTAGGATTTTTTGTGACATTTCAAAACTTCTCAAAACATTTACCATATTAACCATTTCTTTTATTGGATTAACGTTAGAAGTTTCTAAGAATCCTTGTAAGACTCTGGTGTTAGGTTTAATAATATCAGTATCTCTTGATAGTTTAAAATGTGTTGCTCCTTCTTTTACCAAAGCTCCGTAATCTTGAAAATCTACTATCATCATTTTGTCAACTACTTTATTATTTACTAGTATAGTGCCGTCTTCTTTTACTTCAAATTTATTTCCTTGTATTTTTATGGGACCATTTTGTCCTAAGACTATTGATCCATCTTTTGTCTTCAATATTCCTTCCCCATCTACAGTGAATGATCCATTCCTGGTATATCTTACTCCATTAGGAGTGCTTACGACAAAAAATCCATTACCGTCCAAAGCAAAATCAAATTCTATATCTGTCCTTGCTAAGTTACCCTTTGCAAAACTTGTAGTTTTCTTGACAGCTAAACTAGGATTATCATTTACTACAACTTCTGCAGAATTATCCATCCCTGTTAATTCTATATTACCCATATTCTTTTTCAACAAATCCCCAAAATTGCCCACTACAGTAACATCTTGTTTATATCCTGTAGTAGAAGCATTAGCTAAGTTATTTGTCATTATTTCTTGCATCTTTACTAAGTAACTCATACTCTCAACTGCTTTCTGCATTCCTTCATATAACATACTTTTTACACCCCCTTCTACTAACTAAAACATAAAAAATATTGTAAAAAAAATATTAACAAATAGTTAAATTATTATTAAATCGCCTTCCAAGGAGGAAAAAAAAAATACAGCTAAAATTATTTAAATAAACTCGCTAATAAAGGAGGTAATATAAAATGAAGGTAGCATACTTATTTATAACCCCAAGATCTGCAAGCTACAAATTAGGCCAAATGATCCTACCCCAATTAGAAGGAAATATACATTCAGTAGAAGTAGTGGGAATGTTCTTTTTTGATGATAACGTATTTGTCCTAAGAAAAGGGGATCCCATAGGTGAAAGATTGGCAAAAATAGCAAAAGAAAAAAACATCCTATTAATGATGTGTGATTCGTGTGCATTGGAAAGAGGATTAGCAAAAGGAAAAAATAAATGGGTAGATGAAAAATTCAATCCCTGTCCTAATCCATGTGAAATTGAACCTTATCAAACAGTAGAAGGAGTAAAAGTAGGTTGCTTCCCAGATCTGTACCAAGAACTAGCCAAAAACCCCCCAGACCAAGTAATATCACTATAAAAAATATACCCCAAAAATTATTAGTTTGTAATTAGTTTGTAAATAGTAGCTTTACAGGGACATTAGGTATATTAACTACTTGTTTAAAAGTATTAGCTATATAGCTTCTAAAGTTTTCAGGTACATGAGAAAAATTGGTATATATCTTCAAAGTAGGAATACTTTCTTTATAGTACTTAACATCTTTTATTTTTAATCTCTTTTTTTTACCTTCATCAACAGAAGGAGGTAAAGATAAGATAATATTGCTTATAAT
>CALFWH010000095.1 GCA_937927985.1 uncultured bacterium
GGTAATTTCTCTGCCCCAGTTTATTTATCTAAAGTTATAACAATTGTAGATAGATATGACAACTCTTTTAAGCTCTCTGCGATAACAAATCAAAAAATAGGATCAATTATTTTCGATAGTAATTATGGAGTACTTGGTAAGCTTAATCAACAACCTACAATGATACCTTTAAATATTGATATTTCTATAAATGATAAAAAAATCAAAAATTATAACTGTTATGTAGTGGATAATAAAAAGATTACTTATCTTTTAAGTTTATTAGCTTTTTATACGGCAGTGTATAATTATTTAGAAGAAGATTTATTTTACCATTTAGACATTAAGATAGGTTTTGCTAATGGAAGAACACAATTGATAAGTTTACCTTCAATTAATACATCAATAGGGGAAAATTTGGGAATATTATATAAGTATCTGAGTTTTCTATCTACGATACCTTCTGCTGATAACAGATTAAATTTTATAAATTTTTCTATCAATATAATTCCTCAATCCTTAGCTATTATAAATAACATTTCTATTTTGAAAAAAGAAGGTAACAAAATAGAATTTGGGATAAATTTATTTGATCCGTTATTGAAAAAGAGTAATGTTGAAAGATTGCAAATGGTTTTCCCTACTGAATCAATTAATGAAGATTTATATTTTGCAGTGGGTGGAGTATATAATTTAGCTACGATGTTTGAGCAATTAGGTATCCAGTGGACAATGCCTAAAGATTTTAATCAGTTTATTAGTTTTACTAAATTTTTCTTTACCTCTAATCCTAAATCTTTATCTGCAGTTATAGCTACTAAATTATATGGAGCTATAGATTATTCGGGAAATATTATCCCCTTAAATGTATCTCAATTATACAAGTATTATTTGCAATATAACATACCTTTTGTTTTTCTTTCTTATTATCCTATAATAGTAAAGAAGGAGACTAGTTTTATACCTTTTGGATATGATATTTTTCAAATAGATGTAAATGGTTCTATTTCTAAAGCTGAACGACAAAAAGAGAAAAAAAGCTATTATTCTTCCCTTTCTTTAATACAAAGTAATATATTTGATCTATCAAGCAATAATAGAGGTTTTACAAAAAAACAACAAGAAGCTTCTATTCAAGAATTATACGAAATAATAAAAGATCATAACAAAGAAAACAAAGAAGAAAAAGATATAATTAACCAATCTCAAGATCAAGAAGATATGAAGGATTTTTCAATTATTGTTAATTTATCAAAATATGAAGATTTAATAGATGGTTTTCAAGAAAATGTTAGTATAGATTATCAATCTAATATCACTTTTTCAAATAAGGTTTTTGATAATATTAAAGTAGATAAAAATTTCTTTAAAATTCTATCTCTTGAAAACAAGGATAAGTTCATAGGATTTTCATATAATTTTGATAACTCTACAGATTTATACTTATTTAATAAAAATGGAAAAATAGAAAAAACGGTAAATTACAAGGGAATATTTTCGGATGCAAGATTATCTAATAAAAAATTGATTATTAGTTCATTTGATGGTCAAATAATCATTATAAATCCTGATAACTTTTCAATAGAAAGAAATATAAAAACAGATTATATTTTACAAAATGCTGATTTTTATAAAAATTACATTATTGCTACTAATATAAAGTATCCGTGTTCTATAGTTTTTTTTGATTTAAATGGTAAAAAAGTAAAAGAAGAGTTTTTACCTTTTCTCAATTTATCTAATTTAGTTGTAGATAAGGATAACATATTAGTTGCAGGTTACGGAGGAATTGTAACCAAAATAAAAGGTGATTTTTCGAAAAATGATATTAAACAATATTTCAAAACTTATCAAGAAAACATTACTTCTTTATCAGTAGTTGATAATAATTTATTAATAGGTACTTATCCTAATCCTTACTTATATGTTGTTTACAAGTATGATGATAACAGTGGTTTTAATAGGGCTATTCTTCACGATGGATTTGGTGACTCAGGATACATAGAAGATATAATATATCAAAACGGAAAAATATTTATTAGTTACAAAGGTGACAGGTTAGCCATTTTTGCTATTGAAAAGTCTAATTTATTTGGAAATTTAAAACAATTCTCTCAAGAAACTACCAATCTCAATTGGCAAAAAATTATTACTATACCGAATTTTTATTGGTTTTTACCCTTTGTAGTACATAAAGATAAAATAATTATTCCTTATATATCTAACACTTTTACAACTATACTTATTCAAAAAGATAAAAAAGTTAGTTCTAAAGGATATTATATTTCTAAGGTTTTTGATTCTGGACAGCAAAAATATTTGAATAATATTGTAGTTAAATCTGAGGGAAATTTTAGCTTATTTGTTAGGTTTGGTAATAACCCAATCATTGATCAAACTTGGACAGAATGGATGGATTACAAAAAAATTAACTCCCATGATAAATATAGATATTTTCAATATAAACTTGAAATATATCCAGAAACTACAATTTACTCAATTTTAGGAATATTTAACAAAATAAATTACAAACCATTTTTCATTATAGATTTTTCAAGGAAGGTATTTAATTCTAATGATAACATTAATGTAGCTTTTTGGGATCCTAATGGCGACATCTTGAAAGCTTACCTTGAAATCTATCAAAATAATAAATGGATTATAATTGATCAAAAAGAAATAAAAACCAAACAAACAGATGTAAATAAACCAGATTTTTCTACTAATCAAAAATTAAGTTTGAAGGAAATTAAAAAAGAAGGTAAAATAAGATTAAGAATATCTGTTAATGATTCTCCATCAAATCCTTCAGATTATTTTACTCAAATGCAAGAATTTGAGATATTCATTGATAATCAACCTCCTCAAATAAAGAATTATAACTATGATTATAAAACTAATACTTTTTACTTAGAAGTTCAAGACGATTCATTTGTAGAAGCTTTTTTACAGTTAGACTCTAATACTATACCCTTTGTTTTGAAGAACATAAGGGATAAAACTTACATTTATGAAATTAAAATAGATAAAAAATTTATTCAAGATAAAAAAATAAAAATATTGTTAAATGACGAAGCTAATAACAAACAGGAGATAACAATATGAGGAAAAATGTGTTATTGATTAAAATTTTGAAGCTGTTTTTTGTTATCATACTTTTAGGATTAATTATTTTTTCTTCTTTTACTAAAAACAAAATATATTTTTTATTATCTAAAACTTCGTTATATGACACTATATCTTTATCTACTTTGGAGCACGGGCATGATGAAGATAATGAAGAAGAAGGACAAATGGCTTACTTTGAATCTGAATTTAATTTACAGCCTTATGCTAATCCTTTACCTTCTTCTGTAGAATTAATACAACTTTCTACTTTTTTCTTCATTTTTTCTTTGGTTTTAAACAATATGGGAAGAAGGAAAGTAAGTAATTAAATTTTTTGGTTTTTTATTTTGGAATTTTTTGATTTTTTTGGAATTTTTAGAATTTTTTGAATATTTGTTGAGATATTATACTTAGGAGTATAACTATAAAGAGGAATACATAAGCTGTTGTTGAGGCATATTTTTGAATTAATTCTTCTTTGGTTAATTTTTTAAAGGTTTTTGAATCTGTTGATTGTCCCATTATTCCAGATAACCCAGAGCGTTCTGTTACATAACTAGCTACCAATATTATGAGTAAAAGACTAACTATTATGAATATAAAGCTAAGTATTTTGTAGATGTTTTCCATTTTTTATTATTTTCCTATGAATTCTTTATATTTTTCATGGAACATGAGATTTTGTTTGTATTTTTCGAGATTTTTGAGTTCTACTTGGAATATCCAGTATTTATATGGATCTTCATTTATTTTTTCTGGATTATTTAGTACTTCCTGGTTTACATTAATTACTAATCCTTCTACTGGGCTATATAAATCGGATACGCTTTTAACTGATTCTATTGTACCACATATTTTCATAAATTCTACTTTTTGATTAATTTGTGGGGGTTCTACATATACTATATCTCCTAGTTCTTTTTGGGCGAAATCGGTTATACCGACTGTGGCTATTTTATCTTCTATTTTAACCCATTCGTGTTTTTCTGAGTAAAGAAAATCTTCTGGTATTATATAATCCATTTTTTACCTCCTAATTTATTTTCTTAGTTAAATTTAGTTATTTTACTGTTTTTATGAATACTTTTATTATGTCTCCCGGTTGTATTTCATTAAAGTCTTTAATTTTGACTCCACATTCATAACCTTGGATAACTTCTTTTACGTCTTCTTGGAATCTTTTGAGTGATTCTATGGTTCCTT
>CALFWH010000096.1 GCA_937927985.1 uncultured bacterium
AACAATAGTTTAAAATCAGTTTATTATTTTGGAGGTACGGTTTTTAGTGCTTTAGCTTTATTTAAGGATGATAGAAGTTTTATTTGTTCTCCTATTAAAGTTTCTAATAAACTAATTGGAATTGTTTATTTATCAAGTCTAAGTACTAGGTCATTTAATGAAGAAGATGTCAAATTTGTAGAAATTATGTGTGATAGATTTGCAATAATGTATATTCTCTATCAGGAGTATTCAAAAAGTAGAGACATAGCTATTAAAGATGGTTTAACAGGATTATATACTCATAGATATTTTCAGGAAATACTAAGCAAAGAAATAGAAAACGCAAAAATGTATGGTTATCCAGTCTGTTTGCTAATGATAGATACCGATAAATTTAAGCAGTATAATGATACTTTTGGACATCCTATGGGTGATGAGTTACTAAAAAGTATTGCTAAAATAATTACTTCTCATGTTAAGGATAAGGGGTATGTATGTAGGTATGGGGGAGACGAATTTGCAGTTATTTTGCCCAATTTTTACAAAGAAAATGCAAAATCTTTAGCAGAAGAAATAAGAAATAGTTATAAACCTCTAAAGAAGGGAGATATACAAGTTTCTGCTTCTATAGGAGTAGCTTGTTTTCCCTTGGATGCTTCATCTAAAGATGAACTTATAAAAAAAGCAGATGAATTACTCTATATTGCTAAAAGAGAAGGAAGAAACAGAGTAATAGTTGCTTGAATTTAATTAATATTTTGCTGTTTTTTACATTACTTGGGGAGGTTTGATGTAACCCCCACCTCCACCTCCACCACTACCTCCACCTTGACTTGTAGTAGTTGTTTGTATAGCAGTTATTTGTGTAACAGTTATTTGTACTGTAGTTGTTGTAGTTGTTGGGATTATTATTGTTGTTGAGGATATATCGGAGGTGTTGGGTAATGGTATATTAGGATTCCTATTTAATAAATTATAAACTGGTACTAATAGGTAAACTGAGGTTTTATTTTGTTTGTTTGGAGGTATTTTCCATACAAGTGATATTTCAATTTCTAATATTCTGGATAAAGGATCTTGTAAAGGAGTTAATCTTCCTAATTCTAAATCGTAATCATTTTTATTTTTTATTTTGTAATTATATAGACGAAGTTTACCTAGTAGTTTAGCTTTTGCATCTTGAGTGTAGGAAAAAGTATTTGAGTTATTGTTGTATTGTACGTAAAGGTATGGATATTTCTGGATTTCCTTTGATATGAAAATGAGTATATTGTTAACATCTATATAATATTCGTTAATAGTGCTTGCTTTCATTGCCCAGTAAACTATTAGATATAATGAGATTATTAGAGTAAGAGCTACTGATAAAGAGATAACTACTTCAATTATAGTTAATCCTTTTTTTATTATTTTTAACATGTTCTCTTATTATATTTATGAGATTCTTTAAAAATTCCCCTTATTGTTATTTTTTGAAGGTTAATTAAGTTTTAGAGAGAATAGAAATGGTAGGGGGTTTTATATGGCAGGACACTCTAAGTGGCATAACATAAAACATAGAAAAGAAAGAATGGATAAAATTAGGGGGAAAATTTTTAGTAAACTTAGCAGGGAAATTATGTTGGCTGCAAAGCAAGGTGGTCCAGATCCTGATACTAACCCAAAACTAAGATTGGCAATCAAAAAAGCTAAATCTGCTGGATTCCCTTCAGAAAATATTGAAAAAATTCTCTTAAAAGCTCAGGGAAAACTTGAAGGAGAAGAATTATATGAAATTCTATATGAAGGCTACGGTCCTTATGGCGTTGCTGTATTACTTGAAATAATTACTGATAATAAAAATAGAACCGCTTCTGAAATAAGAAAGATATTTCAAAAACACAATGGAAACTTAGCTGAAAGTGGTAGTGTAGCTTGGTTATTTAATAGAAAAGGAGTTTTTATCTTCAATAATCTCAATGATCCACAAAAACTAGAAAGCTTATTACTAGAAAATCTATTAGATTACATTGAAGATATCAAAACTACAGAAGATGAAATAGAATTAATTGTCTCTGTAGAAAATTTTGAAGAAGTCAAAGATCAATTAGAAAAGTTATCAATAAATTATCATCAAGCAGACATTACATATATACCTCAAAACACAGTATTAATTGATGATGTGGATAAAGCGGTTAGTATTTTAAAATTAGCCGAAGCTTTAGAAGATCACGATGATGTACAAAAAGCTCATCTTAACTTTTTTATCCCTCAGGAAGTACTTAATAAAGTATTAGAGGTAATGAAGTAAATAAGGGAGGAGAAAGTATGACAGTATCCATGGATTTAATTAAACAGCTAAGAGAAGAAACAGGAGCAGGTATAACAGAGTGCAAAAACGCCTTGATTGAATCCGCAGGGGATATAGAAAAAGCAAGAAAGATACTTCTAGCTAAAGGAGCAGCAAAAGCATCTAAAAAATTAGATAGAACAACTAATGAAGGAATAGTTTTTGTAAAAAATAATGGATCAAAAGGATTAATTTTAGAATTGGCTTGTGAAACCGATTTTGTTGCTAGAAATGAAAAATTTATAAATTTAGCTAAAAATATAAGTGATTTTCTTTTTGATAAAAAATTCTCTACTTTATCGGAAGCTTTAGAAATTGAATATGAACCATCTAAAACCCTTCAAACTTTTCTTAATGAAAATATATCAATATTTGGGGAAAATATAAAAATATCAAGAATAGATGTTTTAGAAGTTAGCAATAATAATGAATATATTTTTGATTACGTGCATTTTAATTATAGGGTTGGAGTTTTAGCTTTGATAGAATTTGACAAAAATGTTAACGAAAATTGGGAATTGAAAAAGGAAATTGGTACTAAAACTGTTTTTCAAATAGCTTCAATGAAACCACTTTACATAGATTTATCTTCTATACCTAATGAAGAAATAGAAGAAAGCAAAAGAATAGCTTTTCAACAAGCTGTATCTGAAGGTAAACCCGAGCATATAGCCCAAAAAATTGCTGAAGGAAAAGTTAATAAAATGTTTGAAGATAGCGTACTTCTAGAACAAGTTTTCTATGAAGAATCAATGAATTTACCTAAATTTAAAGACTATTTAAAATTTGTTTCTTCTAAACTAAATGAGAAAGTAAATATTAAAAAATTTGTAAGATATCAGATAGGTAAGTAATTTTTTATGAAGTACAGAAGGGTTTTACTTAAATTAAGTGGGGAAATGTTTGCTGGAAGTAATCAGAAGGGCTTGGATTTTGATATTATAAATAAATACGCTCAAGAGATTAAAAGTTTGTATTTACAATCTGTGCAGTTTACTATTGTTGTTGGAGGGGGAAATTTCATTAGGGGTAGAGATCTTAATAAATTTATAAATAGGGCAACTGCAGATTATATGGGAATGTTAGCTACTATAATAAACTCTCTAGCTTTTCAAGAGGTACTTGAAAATATTGGAGTACAAACAAGGGTTATGACTTCTTTGGAGATAAAATCTGTAGCTGAACCTTTTATAAGAAGAAGAGCTATTAGGCATTTAGAGAAAGGAAGAGTCGTGATAATTGCTGGTGGCACAGGAAATCCATTCTTTTCAACTGATACTGCAGCTGTTTTAAAAGCTTTGGAATTAGAATGCCAAATAATCCTAAAAGCTACAAAAGTCGATGGTGTTTATTCAAGTGATCCTTTGATTGATCCTAACGCTTTTAAATATACCCAAATAAATTATAAAGAAGTTATAGATAAAAATTTATCGTTTATGGATAGTACTGCTATTTCTCTTTCTATGGAATATAATATCCCAATCATAGTCTTTAGTATAAAGGATTATGGAAATATAAGAAAAATAATTTATGGAGAAAATATAGGAACGATAATAACAAAAGGAGGATAAGTATGCCTACTATAAACCAGTTAATAAGAAAAGGTAGAAAAAGTGTGAAGAAAAAAAGCAAGGTCCCAGCACTTCATTATTATTATAATTCATTACAAGGGAGAGTTTATTGGGATCCCAAAGGATCTCCACAAAAAAGAGGAGTGTGTATTCAAGTAAAAACTATAACCCCCAAAAAACCAAATTCTGCTCTAAGAAAAGTAACAAAAGTTAGATTAAGCAACGGAATGGAAGTAACTGCTTACATACCTGGTGAAGGACATAATCTACAAGAGCACTCTGTAGTATTAATAAGAGGAGGAAGAGTAAAAGATTTACCAGGTATAAGATATAAGGTTATAAGAGGAAAATTAGATACTGCTGGAGTTGAAAAAAGAAGACAAAGTAGATCTAAATACGGAGCTCGTAATCCTAATAAGAAAAAATAATTATATCCTAATTTCCTAAGTTAACCTTTTTATTTTATGCTTAAGTATTTAGAAACATTACTAATACATTTTTTTAAAGAAACCTACGATAATATAACCAAAAATTTAGGTATGTTTTTTGCAGCCATTACTATTGTTACCTTTTCTCTTTTTGTCTTACAACTAATAGTCCTAATTTATTATAATATGGAAAATATAAAACAAAAATTGTTTTCTCAGATAACTATTCATATCTATTTAAAAAATAATTTGAATTCTTCACAAGTTGCCGATTTCATATATCAATTAGAAAAAGATGATAGAATATTGAATGTAACCTTGGTTTCTAAAAATGAGCTAATATCTAAGATAAAAAGAGAATTAAATCTAGAGAATATTGGTAATATTAATATGGGTGATGTTATTTATCTGAAAGTGAAAGAACCTTCTTTGGTAGAAAAAGTATCTCAAGAAATAAAAATAAAAAAAGATATTGTAAAGGAAGTTATTTATTGGCAGGAATATGCTAAAAATATTGAGACAATTTTTAATTTTCTAAAAAAAATATTATTTGCAATAATGATTATTTTATCCTTAGGGTTGATATTAATAATGAATAATACTGTAAAGATGTCGATACTATCTAGAAGAACTGAGATAAGGATAATGAATTTAGTAGGTGCAACAGGTTGGTTTATAAAAGCTCCTCTGTTTACTGAAATATTCATAATAATCTTTATCTCTTCTATGGTTTCATACTACTTTTTAAAAATAGGATATAGCTATATTTTTCTAAATTTCAACACAAATTTAAGTTTTTTAAGTATATTACCAGTTGATTATTTAATACCTATAAGGAATTACATTTTTGTTACTTCTCTTATTGTTTCATTCATATTTATCTCAGTAACTATAGAAAAATACTTGAAAAAACTAGCAGAAGATGAATAAGTACTTTGTAGGTGTTTGTAAATTTATTATCATTACTTTGTTTTTAATTCCTTCTCTATTAGTTTATTCATCATCTAATAATATTGATAATATAAAACAGCAAATCTTTTATTTAAAACAAAAAATAAAAGAAAATAAAACTAAATTATATTATCAAAACTTAAGAAAAAAAGATATTGAAGAACAATTAAATAAAACTTGGAGACAAATAAATGAAATAGAATACAACATATTAGTTACCGAGAAAAGAAAAAAAGAAATACAATCTAAGATCAAAAATTTGTCTTCTCAAATAGAACATATCAAACTAAAAATTAATACGATGAATAATATTCTTGAAAGTAAATTGATATTGTTTTTAAAGTATGATCTTGATTTTTTATCAATTATTTTTAGCGCTAAATCTTTAGATATAGTCCTTGATAGTTGGTATATTTTAAAAGAAACAATAAAAGAAGATTTAAAGCTTATCAATCAGCTTGATATTCAAAAGCAAAAATTATATATTAAAAATATCGAACTAATAAATTTATCAAAAGAATTAAAAGCTATAGAAACTAAAT
>CALFWH010000097.1 GCA_937927985.1 uncultured bacterium
TATATATAGTTCAGCACCGATTATGGGTTTAATAGAATTTTCTATAGCTTTATCATAAAAGTGTATAGCTCCGGATATAGACCCATGATCTGTGATAGCTACTGCAGGCATTCCCAAACTTTTAACTTTTTCAATCAAATCGTCAATTTTAATCATTCCATCAAGAATACTATAAGATGAATGAAGATGCAAATGGACAAAATCCTGATTTTTTACCATACAATTACTTTTCGGGTCTTATATAAGGGGGATTATTAGGATTGTTAGGATTGTTAGAATTGTTAGAAGAAGAAGAATTACTAGGAACAGTGCTTACTGCCTTTTTTCTAAAAACCAAGAAGTAAATTAACACAGCAGCTAACAAAATTAATCCAGCTCCACAAGCTAATAATCCTAATCCTATTAATATAATAATATTTGTGTTACCGTCAAAGCTTATACCACTTCTGTCTTTACCTTGATCTATGTTAGTTTGACAATTAGAAATATACTCTCTTATATAAGGATGTTCTGGATAAATTTCTTGTACTTTTTTAAAATATCTTAAAGCATTTCTATATCTTTCAGAATAATATTCATCTATTCCCTTAACATAGTTTTTATCAAGTTCAGTTTGTATATTTTCTATATTAGCTTCTTTAAGGAAGTTTCGTATTTCTTGACAAGATACAAGGATATTGTAATTTTGGGTAGCTACTCCTACTTGCGGATTTACTAATCCCCAGCTGACAGTACCAATTATTTTACCTTCCTGATTATAAGCAGGTCCTCCACTATTACCTCCGCTAACTGTTGCATCAGTTTGTATAACCCTTACTCCTTTATTAGATGTCCTTAAAGCAGAGACTATTCCTTTAGTTACAGTAGGTTTTAAAATAGAGAAATTATCAAATAGTGAGCCAGCAAAAAAGTGCACTTGTGCTGGGTAACCTATTACTGTTATCTCAGCACCTTCCAAAGGTTCAGTAGGACTAACTAAGGATACAGGTAAATTAGTTTGATCTATTTTAACTATTGCAATATCTCTTCCCATATTTATTATATCCGACACTTTTTCACTAGAACCAAGTTTTATAATATTAGCAGGTTTAAAAAGAGCAGTTACATTGGATTTTCCTTTTTCAGCTATTCCTAATCCTACATAAACTTTTTTTTCGTAGTTAAAGGACACTATAGAGCTAATTAAATATTGCATAATAGCAGAAGAAAGCATTTCTTCTTGGTTCTTAGTAAGCTGTATATTAGCTTCTTGTTCAAAAGAAGTAAAGAAATCTTCAGTTACAGTACTTAATAAAAATTTTTCAATAACAATCTGCTTGATTTCTTCCTCTTCAAGTGCTACTACATGAGTAGCAGTAAGAATATAACCGTTTGGATTAATAATAACTCCACTTCCCACTGCACCTGTACTTACATTAACAGTTTTAGTTCTTTTAGATTGTTTTAGATATTTCAGAGGATTCTCAGCTATCTTCATGATAATATAATCTGCTGCGTTTTTCTTAACCTCTTCGTCTGTATTACCCAAAATTCCACTATATGCAAGCTTAACAAGCTCATTTTCCAATTCTTTTATAGCCATTTCATTAGCAATAGGTAATCTAAAAGTTATCTGACCAGATATATCCAAATACATTAAGACAACCGAAGGTTTGTTATATTCAACTATTTTCTGGATATTACAGTAAGCAAAACTAAAGATTAATAAAAAAAACACAGCAATCTTTAAGATTACATTTTTTACATTTTTCATTTTGCTAAACCCCCTAATTATATCTTTTTTGATTCTATATAGTAATAAGGCATTAACTTAGTTACCTGAGCTTTCACTTTCTTAATTCCTTCAAAGGGAGCTTCAAAATCAGAAGTTATAACTAAAGGGAAGCCCTTATATAGAGAATACATTTTTTTAGAATCAAGTTCCTGAATCATCCAGGCTTCAGTATCTAAAACATCTCCAACCGAAGGAAAATCCGAAATTATATCACTTTCTATCTCTTTTAAAACTCTTATCTTGTACTTCGAATACTTATTCATATAATAGTAACTGTGATAAGATTTAACAACAAAACTAAATCCATAATCTTGTAAATATTTGTAATATTCTCCTAAAATATACTTTTCTATAAAGTAAGGAATAATTTCGGATGATATTTCTAGGTATATTAATTTTTCTTTAGTACCTGCTAATTTGATTATATAAGAGTTTATAGTATTAATAATTTGCACAACTTGGTATTCAGGAGAAAGTACATATCCTGAACCTTGACAATATTTGCAAACAGAACTTATTTTATTATAGTTACCTTCCTCAATTCTTTGGCGAGTAATTTCTAGTATTCCCAAATTAGTAAATCCCCAAATTTTTATTCTTCTTTTTTCTTCTTTGAATAATTTTTCAAGCTCTTCTATTATTTTCTTATTTATTTCTTGTTTTTTTTCTTCCTCCTGTACCTTTAAAAAATCTATTAAGATAATCCCAGAGATATCTCTAATCCTTATTAACTTAACTATTTCACTTAAAGAATTAAGATTGACATTTTTATAAGTCTCATAGGGATTTAGACCTATATAACTACCTGAATTGACATCTATAACAGTACCTAATTCAGTATGGTGTACAACCAAATACCCTCCATTAACTAAATTGATTTTGTTTTTAATAAAATCCTGAAAATCCAATTTAATGTTATAATACTCCAATAAGCCCTTATGAGATTTATTAACATCAAAAAATGAAAGAGAATTAACGTAATTAGAAAGAAAATTAAGCATATATTTTTTAATTTCTTCGTAGTAATTTTTATTATCAACAATAACACGTGTTTTGTTATCAAAATATTCTCTTATTATTCTTATAGGGAAGAAATCATCCTTATAAAGCAATTTTTCGTGTTTTGCAGAGTTATATTCCTGTAATATTTTTTGCCATATTTTATAGAGAATTTCTATTTCTTTTTGCAATTCTATGGCATCTGCATATTGAGAATTAGTCCTTGCTATGAATCCTAAATTTTTTATATCTGGGTATTTGCTAGAGATTCTTTCTTTTATGTTTTCTAATTTTATTCTTAATATTTCCTCAGTTTCTTTATTCTCGATTTTGTGAGAGATTTTAATGGAATTTTCAAAAGGTAGTAATACTAGGTATTTACCAGCAATTGTAACATATCCAGACAATTGGGGAGCTTTATATTTTACAGATGTTTTCTTTATTTTTACCATCAAAAAGTATCCTACTTTAGGGTCTATATTAGCTGGAATGTCGTTTAGATTTAAAAAACCATATTTTCCACTACCTAAAGCTACAAAACAAGCATTTATTCCCTTTTGGATATTTATTATCTTACCTTTATAAATACTTCCTATATCTTGGCTATCTATGTCTATAAAAACATTTAAAATCTCGTTATTTTCAAGAACTACAGCAATTGGAGGATCAAAAAAAGATTGTATAAGAATTAACCTCTCATTCATAAAAAATAAAAAAATAAAAATTAGTAACTTAGAAACTTAAGAACAGAATTAAACTACATCTACGAAAGTTTTATGTTTAGTTTTTCTGAATTTAACTATTCCATCGGTTAAAGCAAAGATAGTGTAATCAGATCCAAGTCCTGTATTTAATCCTGGGTATATTTTAGTGCCTCTTTGTCTAACTATTATATTACCAGCTTTTACTAGTTGGCCATCGAAAGCTTTTACACCTAACCTTTTACTATTGCTATCTCTTCCGTTTTTACTTGCGCTTCCGGATTTTTTTTGTGCCATAAATCTCCCTCCCTTTTTTTATTTTTGTTACCTTAATTTTTGTTACCCTATTTTGTATTTACTTTGGACAGTTCTTGGAGTAAAATTTTAGGAATAGAAGATATTGTATCTACAACTATAGAACCAAAGTTTTTAAGGGTTTGTATTTTGTGATCTGGTTTACCTGATTTTCCCATAATGATGGCTCCTGCATGTCCCATTCTTTTACCTTCGGGAGCATTTCTTCCAACAATAAACGAAATTACTGGTTTACCACTTTTTACCAACTGTTCTACTGTTAAAGCTGCATCTTCTTCATCACTACCCCCAATTTCTCCAACCAAAACAACCGCTTTAGTTTGATCATCTGCTAAAAACATAGATAAAACGTCTTTAAATCTTAATCCAATTAATGGATCTCCTCCTAATCCTATGACAGTGCTTTGTCCCAAACCACTATCTTTAAGTAGTTTTAGAATTTCATAGGAGATAGTACCGCTTCTTGATACCAATCCTACTATTCCTGGTTCCAAGACAGAATTGGGGATTATACCTATTTTAGTTTGTCCAGCGGTTGCTATACCTGGACAGTTAGGACCTATCATCCTGCAACTATATTTATTCAGATAATAGTGTACTTTTAACATATCGTGCTGGGGAATTCCTTCGGTAATAACAACTATTAATTTTATTTGATTGATACAGCTTTCAATTATACTAGAAGCTGCCAAAGGAGCAGGTACAAAAATCACACTTGCATCTATAGGACCAACATTTTGTATAACTTCTTGGACGGTATTAAAAACTGGTATATCCAAAAAGGTTTGCCCTCCTTTATAAGGAGTAACACCTGCTACTATTTTTGTACCATATTCAAGCATCCTTTGAGTATGAAAGCTTCCCTCTTTACCAGTTATTCCCTGTACCAAAACTCTTGTATTTTTGTCCACCAATATAGCCATAATACCACCACCAAAAGTGTTTTTTATAATAGATAGTTCTTCACAAAAAACTTCCCCCCTTTAATTAAAAAAAGGGGAATCCATAACAGAAAACAAAAATGTAAAAAAAGCGTAAAAATTCTTAAAAAAAATTTTAATTTTTGGAATTTTAGAATAATATATATATTGAGGATGAGAAAGCTTGGTCTCACTTTAATAGAAATAATGGCAACAATAGGAATTCTAAGCTTAATAATATTAACCCTAATATCATAAACTATTTTTATATTTAAATCAAGTGACCAAGCAGCCAAATCAAATATAATCAAATCTAAACTAACTTACTGCTATTTCGATATTATTTTTATGCCTTACTTTATAACACAGCACTTATACAATATTTACTCTCCTACTTCACAAAATAAAGCAAAACTTAACCAAAATACAAGAAGAATAATAGAATTTGGAAGAACTAATATTATAAAAAGCAGGCTATATGCTAATCTAGAAGCTATAGCCCCTAGTTCAGAAGGTTTAAATTTAACAGCAATAAACATATTTGGACAACTTAAAGAAAGATTAAAAGCAGATGAAGACATAAAAAATTGGGGTGTAGAAATAGTTTCGTTAGATCTTAAACAGTCTAATAAACCTATTTCTAACGTTGTAATTCAAGACCCCCCTAATAGCGGCAAATATAAATTAATAGCAACCTTACTATGGTTTGAAGTAGTTATAAAATATAAAACAAAGGATCAAAGGATATTAACCCTAAAAACAGAGTTACCCCTGATAAATAATATAGACTCTTACGGAGTAGAAAATGATATATCAACTTATTTTGACGGGAGGTGGTTAACCAAATGAAAGAGATAGATAACTCATTTAACATACAAAAATCAACCATTAATACCTCCTCCAAACCAATAAAAAATCTAAATAAAACTAATGATATAAACACAAAAAATACAAATACAAATAATTTAAATGACAAGAAAGCAGCAATACAAAGAGAACTAAAAAACAAATTCGAGCAAGCATTAATAAAGCAGCAGAAAAACTATTAGAGAACTCCAAAAACATTCCAGAATCTAAACAAAAATTAAATAGTAGTACAAAAAAAGCAAGAGAATCACTAAAAAATTTAAAACTAAGTGTATCAAACTTAAAACAAACAGCTGCAAGAGTAAAACAAAAAATAAATGATATAAAGTTAAATAATCCCTTTAAAGACGGTATTAAAGAAGGTATAAAACAAACAGGAAGAGAAGCATTAGAAGCAATCAAAGAGAGCGGAGAAGTACAAGCATTAAAAACAGCGAAAGAAACCGCCCAAAAAGCTATATCAGCTTCAAAAAAAGCCATTTCAAATCCACAAGCAATAAAATAAGCAAGCTCAAGAATAGCACAAGAATTATCACAGCAGGGAACTAAAAATGTACTAAAAAAAGCTGCTAGTACAACCGTCAAGAAAGGATTAATTGGCATATCAAAAGCAGCAGGTCCAATAGTAGCAGTAGCTGCAGCAGGACTTGATTACAAAAGTAGAGTAGAAGAAGGAAAAACTAAATTAAGAGCATTTTTAGAAACACTAGGAAGTACAGGAGCATCAGTACTAGGAGGAGCAATAGGAGGAGCAGCTTTAGGATCAGTAATACCAGGAGTTGGAACAGTAATAGGAACAATAGCAGGAGCAGCTCTTTCAGGCTTCGGTACAGATAAACTCTTAGATTACATATCAGAAAAATAAAAAATAAATCTAACCTAATTAAAAAGGAGGCAGTTATGATAATAAACCACGCAAACTTAGATATTAACAAAACAATTAATCAAGTTAATAAAATAAATCAAACAAATCAAAAAAATCAAATAGATCAAAATAAGAATGAAGATGTATTAGTAGTTAATCAAGAAAAAAACCTTTATACCCAAGAGAAAATAAAATCTTATTCATATAATAATAAATCCTTAAAGAAATTGATCAAATGGGGGGCTAAATCAATACTAAAGGAAACATTAGGTATAATAACAAAAGAAGCATTAAAATCGATAAATAAAACTCTTGGTTATGGAGCTATAAAGTACTTATCAAAATCAATAGCTACGTCGATAGCAGGAGTAATTGATTATAAACTTAGGAAATTAGAAGGCAAAACAACAAGGCAAGCTTTGTTTGAAACAACAACTACTAGTTTGGCTTCTTTTATAGGCTCTTAGGAGCTGCAGTATTTGCACCAATACCTATAGTAGGATCTATATTAGGAAGCACTTTAGCAGGTTACTTTACAGATAAACTTATAGGTAAAATATCAAAGTGATTTATTTAAAGAGGTTATTTATTGATTTTATTGAAATAAATAAGAGGACATTTAATATAAGGAGAGGTGGCCGAGTGGTCGAAGGCACTCGCCTGCTAAGCGAGCGTGTCGCTTAATAGGCGACACCACGGGTTCGAATCCCGTCCTCTCCGCTTCCTAGGAGGTTAAAATGCAATTCAATAAATCCCTTCTTAATCAAGTCCAAAATATGATGCAAAAAATGCAAAAAGAAATGTCCCAAATGAAATTCGAAGGCACATCTGGAAATGGAAAAGTTACAGTCGTATCCAATGGATTACAAGAAATCTTATCCATAAAAATTGATCCAGAATTGATGAAAGAGGATCCTACTTTACTAGAAGACTTAATTCTAGTAGCTGTCAATCAAGCTTTAAATAAATCAAAAGAAGCAGGTAATAACACCATTGCACAAATGATGGCTAACATGAACCTACCTAATATATTCTAATGCAAAGTAAAACAATAAAAGAAAAAATTAAAATTCAAGGCAAAGGAATTCATACTAATTTAAATTCGAAAGTTTTTCTTCACCCCCATAACAATAAAATAGAATTTTTTGTAAAAAAAAAATTAATAAAAATAAATCCTTTTATAATATCAAATACTCAAGGCAGTACCGATTTACCAGGCTTAAAAACTATAGAACATCTATTAGCATCACTATTCATTAACAAAATAGACAATATCTTAATAGAAGTAATAGGTCCAGAAATACCCATTTTAGACGGTTCAATCAAAGTATTTAATCAACTTCTTCAAAATAATACCACAGAATTACCTCAAAAAGCAGAAGTCTTTCAAATATTATACCCTCTAGTTGATCAAAATAATCCCCCTTTTTACTTTATAAATACATCAGATACACTTGAAGTATACTGCTTATTACAAGATCCAAAAAGAAAAACTAAAACTCTATTTTACTGGAACGAATATTCCGAAATTATACCAGCTAAAACCTATGGATACTTTCAAGATTTTTATATATTTGAAAAATTAAATTTAGGTAAAGGAAGTAATTATTTTAATACGAATATTTTAAGTTTGTACAAAAATACTCATAATATTTACGAGCTTAATTATCATAAAATAATAGATTTTTTAGGAGATATATACACAACTAACATTCCTTATATAAAAGGATTTTTTTTTCTTTACAATCCAAATCATACTATAAATAATCAAATAGCAAAACTTATATATGGTATTTACAAAAATTTGGAAGGAGGTTTAAAAGTATGCTAAAAACTTTCTTCGATATAGAAACTTTGCTTCATCCCAAAAGTATAGCCATAGTAGGTTTATCTAGTAATCCAGAACATATAAGTTATTCTTTACTTCAAAATATAGTAGATTATGGATATGAGGGATTAGTATATCCTATAAATCCTAAAATGAAAGCAATAAAGGGATTAAAAGTTTATCCCAAAATAACAGATATTCCAGAAATAGTTGATTTAGCTATAATAATACTAAAACCAGATATTGCTTTAGAAACTTTGGAACAAGCAGCAAAAATGGGGATAAAAAATTTCATAATAATAGCAAGTGGTTTTGCAGAAACTGGCTCAATAGAAGAAGATAAAAAAATACTAGAATTGACAGAAAAATATAACCTAACAGTTTTAGGTCCTAATTGTGTAGGTATAATAAATACTTATTACAATTTAAATGCTACTTTTGGGGTAAAAGGTATGCCCCCAAAAGGAGGAGTATCCATAATATCCCAAAGTGGCGGATTCTCTATAATAGTCACCAAATATCTTCAAAAAAATTATTCAGGAATCAGTAAATTAATAAGTGTTGGTAACAAGACAGTATTACAAGAAAATCACTTTTTAGGGTATTTAGCTAATGATCCAACAACAAAAGTAATATCTCTATACGTGGAAGACATAAAGAATTTTAAAGATTTTGAAGAAGCAACTTATAAACTATTAAAAGTAAACAAACCAATTATAGTATTTAAAGGAGGTACTACTGACGAAGGAGGTAAAGCTTCAGCTTCCCATACAGCAGCAATGACAAAAAAAATTGACTATTACAAAGCCTTATTCGACAAAACTGGATGTATACAAGTGGAAACAATTCAAGAAATGCAATTTTTATTACTAACCATAGAAAAAAACCCCGATTTTCTAAAACAATCAGGTAAAAGAGTATTGATTTTAAGCAATTGTGGAGGATGTGGAGTTATAAACACAGATTTTGCAATAAAAAATAATTTAGAAGTAAATGAATCATCAGAAAATCTAAAAGAAGAATTAAGTAAAGTACTACCTTCAGCAGCAGCAATAAACAATCCCATAGATATGGTAGGAGATGCAGATCACATAAGACTGCAAAAAACTCTGGATATATTAATCAAATTTAAAAAAGAATATGATTACTTAATAATAAACGTAACCCAACAAGCTGTTATCAACATGGAAGAAATAAGTAAGGTTATTTATCAATATTCAAATATATTTAAAAACGAAGGGATAAACGCTTTAGTATGCGCTTTTGGATTAGATATAAGCCAAAAAGAATACAACTACTTACATTTATCAAATATACCCATATTTACCTATCCTGACGAATTAACTAAAACCTTGTTTTATATAAATAATTATAACAAAAACCGAAATCTCATACTTTCTTTAAGGACAGATTTTCAGGTTGAAGATTTACAAATAGATTGGCAAGCAATATCTAGTATAGTAAAATCTGATCCTAAAATAAATGGTTTCTTAAGCCCATTGTCAGTTATAGAAATACTTAAACTAATGAAAATAAATATCCCACAAACGAAAAAATACAACGAAAATATTAATATAGATTTTC
>CALFWH010000098.1 GCA_937927985.1 uncultured bacterium
TCTATAATTGACAATGTCCATATACTTTCCCCCTCAGTTAGATAATTAATTTATTTCAGAAAACAATTTATTAAATTCTATATAATTTTCAAAAAACATTCGTATATCTGGTATTTTATATTTAAGCATTGCTATTCTTTCTATTCCCAATCCAAAGGCAAAACCACTGTATTTATCAGGATCAATATCAAGATTTTTAAGTACTATAGGGTTAATCATTCCACATCCAAGTATCTCTATCCATCCTGTTCCCTTACAAACACTACAATTTTCATCATTTTGTTGACAATAAAAACAACTTATAGACATTTCTGCACTTGGTTCGGTAAAAGGAAAATAACTAGGTATAAAATTCACTTTAGTTTCTGGTCCAAAATATTTATTGACAAATCTGTATAAAGTTCTTATTAGGTCTAAGAAATTTATATCTTCATCTATTGCAAATCCTTCTAATTGATGAAATTGGAAAGAATGAGTAGCATCTAAATTATCTCTTCGATAACATTTTCCTATGGATATAACCTTAATTGGAGGCTTATATTTTTCCAGAATCCTTATCTGCATATTAGAAGTATGAGTTCTAAGTATTCCATCTTTAAAATAGAATGTATCCCACATATCTCTTGCGGGATGATCTTGGGGAATGTTTAGAGCTTCAAAATTGTGGTATTCATCTTCTATTTCCACTCCATCCATAACAAAAAATCCTAATTCACTAAATACATTTATTAATTCTTCCTGCACAATTGATATTATATGAAATGATCCCTTTTGGGATGGTAAATAAGTTATCGATAAATCTATATCAAATTGGTACTTTATTTTTCTCTCTATCTTCTCTATTTGTTTATTTATGGTCTTTATATCGTTTTCTATTTCATTTTTGAATTGATTTATTTCTTTTCCTAATTCCCTTTTTTGATCTGGTGATAGATTAGATAATTCATTTATTAGTTGGGGAATAATACCTTTTTTTGAAAGAAATTCTGATTTTATTTTTTCTATTTTTCTTTTTAATTCTTTTATTAATTCTGTGGTACTAAAATCTAGCTTTTGGGATTCAATTGTTTGCAATAGATTTCTAATTTCAGATATATTGAAATGGTATTTATCCTTTAGATCTTGGCTTATTATACTCATTATACAAAAAAATTTATCTAAATTCCAAAATTTCCTGCTTAATAGGTCCTATTTCTTCCACTGAGATTCTTACTTTACTTGAAGTAATAGCAGTATTGGATTGAATATCATATTTAGGAAAATATACAAAACCAGTAATAGTACCTCCTGGAGGTACAGCAGTATCCAATGGAGCATCATATTTTATCATTCTATATCTCTTGTTATCACTTAAAAGATAAAGTTTATATGAAAAAGGAGATAAAGATATAGGTTGACTATAAGCATTAAATATGGTAATCTCAAATATGTGAAAATCATTTATATTTGTCGAAGTAACTAAATTATTATAGTAATTTTGCAAATAATTTTTATCATATATAGCTTCTTTATAACCGTGTAAAATGGTTCTAGCTTTAGCTAAATTTTCATTTAGGTATACAATTTGAATAAAAGAGTCTGGTGCGTTGGAAGTATTAATTTGTGGTCCTTTTATATTTTGGTAAGTATTCCATAAGTTACTAAGTAAGTTAAATAAGAAAAAAGTAGAAGCTGTGGAAGCTACACCCGACATACTAGAAATACTTGATAATAATCTGTAATTTTCATATTGACTATAAAGCATAAATATTTGAGTTGGATCCACTACAACTTTAGTAGGTTTATTAGAATTAGGTCCAAATTTTATAACCTTGGTATTAGAAGCTAATACTTGACTATAATACTTTAAACCATCATTTAATTTGTCATAAGGTAAATCTGTGTAATTACTATTGATTACGTTTTGAGATGAGTTTTGTAATTGGATTTCAGCTTTAGGAGAATAACTTAAAGTATACAAACTATCACCAATATTTACTTGTCCTTCAACAATTGAAAGTAAAACATTTTTATTTTCATCTATGTATTCTATTTTTACTTTTCCAACTTTTTGGTTACCTCTATATACGTCAAGTATTTCCCCACTTTTTAGAATACTATAAACTTTTCCATAAAAATTATTATCAACTTGCTTATAAATTACTCCTGCTAAATTATAATCTTTAGCTAAAACAAAATTATTAAAAATAGCAATCAATATGAATATTATTAGTATTAACCTAATCATCATGTTTCTCACCCTCCTTATTTTATATTCAAAAAAAATTTTTTTAATCCTTAAAAAATTGTAAAAACTATGTTAAAAGCTATAATAAAATTGACTAATTAAAAAGGGTAATAAATTGGTAAGAAAAATTTTTTATTATTGTGGAAGCTGTTAGAATTTCGCTTTGTCAAATAAATCCATTAGTAGGTAATTTAGAAGAGAATTACAAAAAAATTGAAAAATACATTCATTATTCAATAGAAAGGGGAGCAAAAATAATATGCTTTCCTGAACTATCACTAATAGGTTACCCACCTGAAGACATAGTCTTCTACCCTTACCTTTTAGAGAAACAATTTTATTACCTTGAAAAACTAAAAAAATACAAAGATTATTTAATTATAATTGGCTTTGTTAATTTTAAAGATAATCTCTATAATTCTGCTGCTGTTTTAAATGATAATAACTTATACGTATACAATAAAATAAATCTTCCTAACTATTCGGTATTTGATGAGGAAAGATATTTCAAAAAAGGTAATTACTGTTTGATTTTAGAATCAGTTGACAACATAAAAATAGGTTTATCAATATGTGAAGATATATGGTATCCTACAGAACCATTATTATCTCTTGTTAGTAATTCAGTAGATTTAGTTATAAATATTTCTGCTTCCCCTTATACAATAAGAAAGCCTAAACTAAGAGAAGAATTACTTAAAATTAGGGCTTTAGATTACTCAGTTTTTATAGCGTTTTGTAATATGGTAGGAGGGCAAGATGAATTGGTCTTCGATGGCTCATCTTTAGTAATAGATTACACTGGAAAAACTATAGCTCAAGCACCTTCATTCGAAGAATATATCCTATTTTGTGATATACCAATAGAAAAAATTAAACTTTCAAAAGTTAGTCCTAAAAAAATCTCAACACCATATATAGAAACTAAAATAGTTAAAATAAATACAAATCTGATAGGTAATTATGAAACTAATACCAATAAAATTTATAGTTTTTTAGATTATGAAGAGGAAATTTTCAAAGCCTGCGTTTTAGGTACAAAAGATTACGTAACTAAAAACAATTTTGAAAAGGTAGCAATAGCTATCTCTGGAGGTATAGATTCCTCTTTAGTAGCTTGTATAGCAACTGAAGCAATAAATCCTAGCAACATCTTAGCAATATATATGCCTAGTATGTTTTCTTCTGAACATTCCCTACAAGACGCTAAAACCTTAGCTCAAAATTTAAAAATAAACTTTAAAATTATACCAATCGAAAAAATTTATAACTCCTTTATAGAAATACTACAAGATATATATAATGAATTAGGAAATACTGAATTTACAGTAGCAGAAGAAAACCTACAATCCAGAATAAGAGCAAATATAATCATGACTCTATCGAATAAATTCGGTTATCTAGTTTTAACATGTGGAAATAAAAGTGAAGTAAGTACAGGCTACTCTACTTTATACGGAGATACAGCTGGAGGATTCAATCCTATAAAAGATCTCTATAAAATCCAAGTTTATCAAATAGCTAAATGGTATAATTCAAAAAGAAATGTTATCCCAGATAGAATATTTACAAAACCTCCATCAGCAGAACTAAGACCTAACCAAATAGATCAAGATACACTTCCACCTTATGAAATCCTCGATAAAATTCTTAAAATGTATATAGAAGAAAATTCATCACCCCAATATATATCTGAAGTTTTGAAATTAGATTTACAATATATAAAATCAGTAATAAAAATGGTAGAAAATGCAGAATATAAAAGAAAACAATCACCACCAGGTATAAAGCTAAGCCCTAAATCATTTGGTAAAGATAGAAGATTCCCTATAACTAAAAAAATAAATTTTTAAATAAAAATTTCCATGGAAGTAAAAGTACTTTCTATATTCCATACCTCCGATATTCATGGTAAATTTACAAAAGATAAATTAATAAAAATCCGAGAAATACTAAATGAGTGCGATACACCTAAAATATTGGTAGATAGTGGAGATATTCTAAAAGGAGGAAACATATTTTTTTTCCCTATAGAAAAAACCTTCTACTACATAAACCAACTGAAATATACTGCAATCTGTATGGGTAATAGAGAATTTAATTACTTTAGAATAATCTTATATAGTAGATTAAAAAAATATCCTTTTTTAGCCTGTAACTTGATAGATAAACTAAACTCAAACAAGTATATAAATTCTTCACTACATCTAATAATAAATAACTTCAGAATAACTATAATTGGTTTAACTAAACCTCAATATCCAATTAACAGTCTTTGGGAAAAAATAACAGCTTTTAGATTTGAAGATAACTTACAATCAGTAAAAAATCAAATAGAAAAATATTATAAAATTACAGATCTCTTCATTATTCTTTCACATCTGGGAATACAAAGTGATATACAATTATCAGAAAATTTATATAAAGAATATCCAAACCTTATAAATAAAATACTAATTTTAGGTGGACATGATCATAAAGAATTCTACTCAGATCAAAATATTCCCATAATACATACCGAACCTTATTTAAAAAATCTAACTCATCTTGAACTAGTATTTAGAACAAATCTACAAAAAAAATTCTTACAAGACATAATCCTAAGAAAAATACCATTGCAGTAATATAGCTAAAAGGTAAAAAAAATCAAATAAAGAAAAATAATATAAAATGAAACCAAATACAAAAATAAAGATAATAGAGGCTTTAATATATTTTAATACTTTTGATTACGATGAATGTAAACAAACAATAGAAAAAAATTTAGAAGAAGAATATACTCCACACTTGGGAGCTATTCTTAAAATTTTAGAAACAATTGAAAATATAAAAAACCAGAAAGAATTCGAAAATCAGTTAAATGAACTATATCAACTAATTGAGCAAATAGAAGAAGACAATTTTAATTATCAATTTAAGGATCTAGTAATATCAATATTGGAAGATATAAGATCACCTTATATCGGTTTTCCAAGAAAAAAGTTAATTCTTAACTGGCAGTTTTTATTTTAAGTAGGTAAAAATTAAGTAGCTAAAAAAACAAATTTTTATTACCATACACCATAAGTTTTATAAAATATATACTCTATTTCTACTGAAGAAAGTTTTTTAGTAATTCTATTTTCAATATTTACAATCCAATCAAAATCATCAGTTAGATATATTTTAAAGTTAGAAGAAGAATAGGAAACATCAACATAACCTATGTAATTTTTATTAACAACTTTGTCTTTTTTCTGATAGAAATTTAGTCTAACATATTTACCATCTTTGTAAATGATTAAAGAAGGTAAATAAAAATTAACTTGAGCGTTTATTTTTTTGGCTTTATCGGCAAAATTAGAGTATAAATCAAATAATTTTATCTGTACATAAGTTTGCTCAGTTAAGTAATCCATCATTTTTAGTTTTTGCAATTAATTAATTATACCTTCTTAAAGGGAAAATTTATTTAAAAAAAAACCTTTATATAGAGAAAATGAGTAGTGTAAAGAAATTACCAGAAGAGGTTTTTTCAAAGATAGCTGCAGGAGAAGTAATAGAGCGTCCATCAAACGCTTTAAAAGAATTAATAGAAAACTCCATAGATGCAAACTCAACAAATATTAATATACGCATATTAAACTCAGGGTTAAAATTAATAGAAGTAAGAGATAATGGCACAGGAATTGAAAAAGAAGATTTACCTTTAGTCATAGAAAGGTACACAACAAGTAAAATATCCTCTGAAAAAGATCTACTAAAAATACAAACCTATGGTTTTAGAGGAGAAGCCCTCTATACAATAGCTAAAATATCAAATTTAGAAATAATATCCAAAACAGCAAATCAAACCCAAGCTTACCACCTAATATCATCAGAAGGAAAAATATTAAAATTTACTTCAACAAACTTTTTCATAACCAATGGCACAATTATAAAAGTAAGCGACCTATTTTTCAATAATCCAGTTAGAAAAAAATTTTTATCTTCAGAAAAATCAGAACTAATAAACATAATAAAAACTTTCAAATATTTTGCTTTAATTAATCCTCATATACTTTTTACCCTACATATTGAAGATAAACTCAAATATAATCTCATACCTACTAATATTGAAAACAGAGTAAAAGAAGTACTAAATATAAAAAACATCTCTAAGGAAGAAATAGAATATGAAGATTATAAAATAACCTTAATACTTTCTCAGGATTACCACTACAATGAACAAATAAACACTAAAAACAATTTTTCGATATTTGTGAATAAAAGGATAGTATTTATGAACGAATTAGAAAAAATAGTAATAAATACTTTCAAAGAAGTACTAAATGAAAGGGGCAAAATAGAAGGTATAATATCAATCCAAGTACCTCCTCAAGAACTGGATTCAAACATTCATCCCCGAAAACTAGAAGTAAGATTCCTAAAACCTCTACTCGTTAAAAA
>CALFWH010000099.1 GCA_937927985.1 uncultured bacterium
ATTATTATATTGAGTTATTTATATACCGCCACTCAACAGGCGGAAATTAATTATCTTAATTTATCTCTATTGTTCCTTATCGTAAACAGAGATAAAAAAATTATCCTCAGATATATAGTTATAAAAAACTTCAAATAAATCTTTATAATTCATAGACTCGATTTTACTAAGATAATTATAAGCTTCTTTATAGCTTTTAAAAAGCTCATTTGAACCTATAAGCATCCCCTGATTAGCAGAAGTCTCAAAATTCCAAAAAACACTACTTAAAAAATTCTCCTTCACTATCTCAAAATAACTTACTTCAATATAAGATTTCAGATTTCTTACTATCTGTAAATATTTATCTATAACTTTTTCTACATTACTAGATTCAGTTATCGCACTAAAATATATTATACCTGGAAAATTGTTAGTAGTATATATATCAAAATTAACCGAATCGACAATTTTAAGCTCATTTTTTAATATCCTGTTAAATATAGAATAATTGGAACTACCCAAAATATAACTTGCTAAAGAAAAATAATAAGACTTCTCTATACCCTTGTACTCTTGTAATAAAGTAGGAGCCTTATAACAAATCATCAAATAGGTTTTATTTACATTACCCTTTAATACCATCCTACCTCTATTTAATTCTTCATCATCTATGTAATTAATATTTAAAAATTGCTTATTAACAGATCTATAGCTACTAAATAATTTATCTAGTTTGCTATCTACTCGTTTTAATTCGTGATCAGTAACAATTACAAAAAATGAATTATCTGGAATTTTATAGTAAGAATGAAAATCAACAATAACCTGCTTATCTATATTTTCTAGAGTTTCTCTATAACCTATTATTGGATACCTTATAGGATTAATAGAATAAAAGTTTTTTAACGTCTCTTCAAATAATAAAACAAAAGGTTCATCATCTCTCATTTCCATTTCATGAAAAATAATATTTTTTTCAGATTCTATATCTTCTTCTCTAAACAAAGGTTCAAAAACCATATCCCACAGTATATCCATAGCTTCATAAATTCTATTAGAAGGTAAATTGATATAGTAAACCGTTTGATCATAAGAAGTATAAGCGTTTAAGTAACCTCCAAAACTATTTATAATTTTAGAAATATCAGAAGGATAATTTTTTGACCCCCTAAAAACACAGTGTTCTATTAAATGAGAAATACCCTTATATTTTTCATCCTCATATATCGACCCTACTTTAGTAAAAAAAGCAATAAAAGTTATAGGATTACTAACTTTTTTATATATCACCCTAAAAGGATAATCTAAAACCTTAGTATCATTTTCTTGAATATTAATAAAATCCTTAATAATTTTCTTTTTAATCATTGGACTTAATCTTGTAATAAAGCATTAACAAACTCTTTAGGATTAAATGGTTGAATATCTTCAAGATTTTCTCCAAAAGTTATAAACTTTATAGGTATACCTAAAGTAGAGGTAATAGAGAATATAAAACCAGCTTTAAATGAAGTATCTAATTTAGTTATAGCTACAGAAGTTAAGTTAATTGCGTCGGTAAATACTTTAGTTTGTTGTATACTATTTTGTCCATAGGTTGCATCAAGTATAAGTATTTTTTCTTGAGGAAGATCTGGAGAATGTTTTTTTATTACTTTTTCTATTTTTTGAAGTTCCTTCATAAGGTTACTTTTATTATGTAACCTACCTGCAGTATCTATTATAGCAACATCTATATTTTTAGATATAGCACTATTAATCGTATCATAAGCAACAGCTGCACTATCTGCTCCTATATTTTGCTTGACAATAGGTAAAGATAATCTATCAGCCCAATGAGATAATTGCTCTATAGCAGCAGCTCTATAAGTATCTCCTGCTCCCAATATTACACTTAAACCCTTATTTTTATAGTAATTCGCTAGCTTAGCTATAAAAGAAGTTTTACCAGTTCCATTTACCCCCACAACCATTATAACCAATGGATAACCACTTATTTCATTCCTTAAAGGAAAGTATTTCTCATCCCAATAATAAGGAATATCTAATAAAGAAACCAATTCTTTCTCTATTTCCTGCCAAGCACTACTATAATCTTTAGTTTTCAAAGACTTCTGCATAACATTGATTATATGTTTTGTAATGTTTACTCCTACATCAGCAACCAACAACCTAGATTCTAAATCCTCCCAAAAATTAGAATCTAAAACAATAGCTTCTCTTTTCTTTATTAAATCCCTTACATCAGTAAATAATATTTCCTTTGTTTTCTTTAATCCTTCCTTTATTCTATTTATTATACTCATAAAAAATACTCCCTTAACTTATTTACTAAATACCATCTTGAGAGCTATTAAAAATAAAAAAATTCCAAATATCCTTCTAAGAAGATTGCTGTCGATAGATAAAGCTAGTAAGGAGCCAATATAAGCACCTACAGGAAAAGATAAAATTAACATTAAAGCATATTGTTTATGTACAAACCCATTCTTATAATAATTAATAAAAGCACTAAAAACAACTGGTAACAACAACAAAGCTAATGAAGTACCCTGAGCTGTTCTTTGATCCAATCCCATTAAATAAACTAAAGAAGGAATAACAATAACAGCACCACCTATACCCAACATCCCACTAAAAACTCCCGCTATTAAACCTATTAATAAAACAACTAAAACTCCCATTCCTTTATACTTTTCATTAATTCAATTTTCAAATCCTTCTTAATATCAAACTCTAAAATTTCCTCTAAAAACTTATAAAAAATGTTTTTTTCTCTTAATCCATGATGAATCCAAAAATTCTTAAAATAAAAATAACTATCCTGTAATTTAAAAAAATAATCATAATTAATCGAAGCTTTAGATAAACTATCCTCTATATCTGCAGATATCTTTTTTAACATTTTATGCTCGTATATAAATTGTTTATAATCTCCACCTTTTGGTACCCCATATTTAGATATGGATTTTATATAAAAAGGCTCTATAATAGTATCCTCTATATAAGAATGTTTATCAATATACTTTATTAAATTCTGCCAGTTTTTATAAGCTTTATTTAAATCATTCTCAAATAAACTCTTAAAATGCTCTTCAAAATACTTATAAATATAATTATGTACGAATTCATTTAAATCTACTAAATTAAAAGAATCCAAATCTTGAAAATTAATCTCGTTTATATTAATGTTTTTCAAGAGAGAATTTTTTATACTTCGTAAAGAAAAAAGCAAAATATCAACTTCAAAATCCAATCCTATTTTCTTATTATCATAGTACTTTATAACATTGTTTAAGTAAATTCCCAATTGATTATTCTCTTGATTACAAACAAAAAAGAAATCATCATTATTTAAAAATTTTTCTATTTCCAATATAGCAATTGAATATTGTTTTTTTTCAACTAGATCAATTATAAAAGAGATTTTTTTCAAAATGTCGATATATCTTTTATTTTTATTCACTTTTCTTTTAGTATGTGCTCAACTATTCTTTGCCTAGCAGATTTTAATCTATTAGAAACAATTGAAAACATACTTTTGTAAATATTGCATTCTATTTCTTTATATTCATTAAATAAATTCCTTAGTTTTTCAGCATCAATAGATATGGTTACAGTATCTTTAACAGTATCAACAGAAAAACTCCATGTATAAGGATATATCAACCAAGACCATCCAATAACCTCACCACTACCTAAAACCTGTAAAACTATGTCCATATATTTTACCTCTACTAATCCATTTACTATAATAAAAAAACTATCAGCAAAAAATCCCTCGTTAATTATTCTTGTATTCTTAGGAAAAGTTTTTATAGAAGAAATCTCTAGAATAAGATTTATATATTCCTCTTTCCAATTATGAAAAAAATAGTGATTTTTAATAAAATCTATTATCATTTATTTTGAGTATCTTTGGTTATAAAATCGTGTCTACCCCATATATCTATGTAATATATATAATAAGTTTGTTTACCTAAATTATCATAAAATACCAAAGAAACAAAAGCTCCTTTTTTGTAAGTAGCAAAATAAACATCTTTTAAAACAACTCTAAGTATATTTTCACTTGTTAAGAATCCTCCTATAATCTCTTTACCTGTAGCTGTTTCATATATTTTCCAGTAAATATCACCCTGTTTTTTGTATATTATGAATATACCATAAATATTTACATATCCCCAAAATTCTTTAACATTTTTGCTAACTAAAAATCTATTATTGTCCCATCCTTCATCTAAATTCCAAATAATTAACTCTTTATTTTGATTAGTATTATCTATATATAATCTATAGTTGTTTGACACTCCTTGATATTCGTAATTAAGATCAATAAATTTTTGTTCATTACCATACTTAGCTTTTATATAGTCAAGTTTTTTGTACACAGATTCATATTCTTTTTCAATATTGGCGGAAGAAAATGTAGACAAAAAGATAATGTATACCAATGAAAAAAATATGAATAAAAAAAATTTAAATTTTTGTATATTAAGAATGTACACTGGTAGTATCAATCATCCATTGTAGATATTCTACATTACCAGATTTTATACTCCAAGATATTATCTCAGGCACGGTATAGGAATGATAATTTTTAACTATTTCTTCCAATTTTTCTAAATTCTCTTCTATTGTTTTTATTATTAACAATACTTCATTAGACTCTTCTACTTTTTCTTGCCAATAATAGATTGATTTAATATTAGGGACTATATTAACACAAGCTGCTACTTTGTTATTAACTAATATTCTTGCTATCTTTTCTGCTTCTTGGATATTAGGACATGTTATATAAAGCACTCTGAAGTTATTATTTTCAACATTTCTCATCTTGCCTATCTCTAGTATTTATATTCCGCTTAAAATAAAGCGGTAATAAATAATTTTATATGGCTATTTAGGTAAGATATTAACTAAATTTTTATAAGCATATTTAGGTATTTCAACGTAAAGCTTTTGTCTTCTTTTAGTAGCTTTACTTTTTTTCCTTCTTAAGTGGCCACAACCAGTATTTGTTTGCTTATGAAGTATCCTTCCTGAACCAGTTATTTTAAACCTCTTTACTAAAGCTTTTTTAGTTTTTAGCTTGTTTTTTTTATTTTTCATCTTAATATTACTCCCTTCTGTTATTCTTCTGTTATTTTAAAAATAGTTTTTAGTTTATTACCCTTATCGTTTATTTCTATATTTTATAAAAAAAATCCTTTTTGATTATCCACAAATGAAGGATTAGTCCAAAGCCAGTAAGTTTGATTATTAACAGTAATTTTTAAACTACCCCCCATTGAATAGATTACCAAATCATCGTTAATTTTATTAGATAGGTAATTATTATAAACATAAGCACAAGCAATTGTACCACTTCCACAAGAATAAGTAAATCCTACTCCCCTTTCAAAAGTATACATAAAGATCTTGTAAATATCAAAAACATGTACATTTAATTTTCTATCAAAATTATTATAAATATCTTTTGCTAAGTTAATAGATTTATCTTTATCAAAATTTTCAACAATTACTACTAAATGAGGGTTAGGTAAACTCAATTCATAACATTTTAAACTACAACATTTTTCATAACTTTTTAAACTCACTTGAATGTTAGACATATCAAATCCAACTAAAATATTATCATTTATTGCTTTAGAATAAAAAACATCTTTCCTGTAAAAGCTATTAATAAATCTCAAATCCTTTAAACTAGTAAGATTGAAAACAAAAAGAGATAAACAAGCTAATCCATTACCAGAAACCTCAGCTCTACTGCCATCTATATTAAATAGATCAAAAAAAACTAAGTCTTCCTTAATATCATCAATAAAAATGATCCCATCTATTTCAATTTTTTGTCTTAAGTAAGGAGTATGATCTTTTAAACTTTCTTTCAAACGATTCTTTGTTTTGTCATAGATTACAAGAAATTTATTATCATTCGATTTTAAAATTTTTTGCATTTTAGTCAGTTATTTTTATAGCAAACGGATTAAAATTAGTATTATAATCGTATACATCAATTCCTTCAATTTTCTTTATTTTGTATATAATTATTATTGTTAATGGACTAAGTAAAAACTCAACACCCACTTTATAAAAGTAACCAGTTAGTATATAATTAAGCAAAGTTTTAAAATCAATT
Source organism: uncultured bacterium (assembly GCA_937927985.1). Taxonomy (GTDB): domain Bacteria; phylum DRYD01; class DRYD01; order DRYD01; family DRYD01; genus DRYD01. The sequence continues at coordinate 6,125 of CALFWH010000099.1, forward strand.
ATACCAATAAAAGCAATCGTACAAAATAAAGTAGTATCAACTAATTGTCCTATAATAGTAGAAAGTATAATTCTATTCCACAAATACTGACCTTTGTTCATTATTTTCATTTTGGATAAAACAAAAGAATTAGCAAATTCTCCCCAAAAATATCCTACAATTCCAGCTAAAGCTATTCTTACAGATATAGAAAAGATCTTTTCAAAATTTTCTTGTCCTACTGAATTGTTCCAACTTTGCTCAGGAGGTAAAATTAAAACTAAATAAAGTAAAAAATTAAAAATAATTAAGCAAATAAAACCTATCCATATAATTTTTCTAGTTTTTTTATATCCATAAACCTCTGTAAATATATCAGCGAATATATAAGAAATTGGGAAAATTAAAGCTCCTCCATCAAAAACTAATCTCATACCCCATACATAAATTTCAAAAACCTTAATAGTAACAACGTTGGATATAACTACAACCATAACAAAAAAACCTACCAAAAACTCGTATAATTTCATAATCAGATTGTTCTTGAAACTAGCTAAAGATCAACTTGATTAATTTTTGATCAATTTAGATTATTTTTAATGAATCTTATTTTTATAAATTTTCTTATTTTCTATAAACTATTCTTCCCTTGGACAGATCGTATATGGATAATTGGACAACAACTTTGTCACCTACAGCAACTTTTATAAAGTTTATTCTCATTTTACCTGATAGATGAGCTGTGGCTATAGATCCGTTTTGTAGTTTTACTCTAAAGACACCATTAGGGAGAGCTTCTATAACTTCCCCTTCAGTTTCTATGAAATCTTTGGTTAACTTGGCTTCGCTGGGATTTTTTTTATTTTCTACTTTTTGGGTAGGTTTATTTCTACTTTTATTTTTTTTCATTTTTTGTATATTTTTATTTAGGAGCGGGGACGACGGGACTTGAACCCGCGACCTTTGGCGTGACAGGCCAACGTTCTAACCGTGCTGAACTACGCCCCCTTTTTAAAAATTATTCTACATACTTTTATTTTATCCTCCTGCTAACTACCATCATAATTAACATTATTAGGTAAATGAGGCTCTAATGAGGTATTTTCATTCCAGATCTGTTCAAAATAATCCCTTGCTTTAGATATAGCATTTTTATCATCAGTTTGTATACCTACTTCGTGATTTATTCTTAATCCTTTATAAGAAAAATTTCCACTGCCCACTATTAAGGTATCATCTGTTATTAATAATTTAGTGTGAAGATAATTAGTTAAAGTTGTGTTGTAGGTTTGCACTTTATACCATCTTGGAATAATCCCAGCTTTTTTCAATTTTTCCGCAGTATCATAATTGAGATTAGAATAATTTTCAGATTTGTTAGGATCTAATATTACGTTAACTTTTACTCCCCTATTTTTAGCATCTATTAGTAACTTAATAAGGTAGGGATCAGAAAGTACAAAAGCACTCAAATATATATTATCTTTTGCATTAGAGACAGCTCTATAGACTGCTGCAGAGTAACTAGTTTTTGAAAACATTTTATCCGATAGTAATAAAGATACTTTAGAATTACCAGCCTCTTCAGCGCGAGGTACATAATTGTAATCTTTGCCACCCGATCTTTTAAACAGAAACCAAAAATTCTTTTCTAAATCATCAATTACTTTACCTTCTACAAATACTCCTGCATCAATATTTTTGAAGCTTCCATCAGACCAATTAACTCCAGAAATTACAGCTCTTTTACCATCAACAGATACAACCTTTGAATGCATTAATTGATAATTAATTTTATCTTCGTAATCATTACTATTTTCATTATTGTTTTCAATGGTATGAAAAATAGTATTAATAGTTGAAAAACTTTTTAAGTACCTATCAAGGGGAATAAGAGGAAAAGTTTGTACTTCAACCCCATTTTCTTTTAGATACTCTATAACATATAATTTTTTCTGCCACTCTTTACTTGATCCAAATAAAGATAACGGATCGGTAACTACTCTTACCTTTACCCCCTCCTTAGCCTTTTTTGCCAGTAGATTTGCTAATAACATACTATTAAAGCTATATTTAGATATATGAATAGTATCCTTAGCAGAAAGTATAATCTCTAACTCTTTAGAAGTAACTTCTTCTGAATTAAGAAACTCTACTTTGTTTCCAGTTTTATAATAATCCGATTGAACTTGGTTTATGTTTGTATTAAATTTTATATCCATTTCATTAATTCCCCTTTCTAAAATTTATAAATTCACTATAATTTTAAAAATAGGTTTTAATAATAATACTTGTAAAAAAAATGTAAAAAAATTAAAAATTCACAAAAATTAAATTTTAGAGCATTTATATTTAAAAAGGTAAAATGTATATGAAGGTAGAAAACTATATCTGTAAAAAAAAAATTAGAAGAGATTATTTTATAAAAGGAGAAAAAAATGATAACAATAAGCCAAAAAGCAAAGGAAAAAATAATACAAATTTTGAAAGAACAAAACGGTAACCAAGAATCTTACTTAAGAATATACGTTGTCCCTTCCGGATGTTGTGGCCTAGATTTTGCAATAGAAGTAACAAATGAAACAGATAGTGCAGATAATTTCATAGATATGCAAGATTTTAAATTAGTAGTAGACGATTTTTCCTATCCTTTTATTGAAAATTTAGCTATAGATTTAGTAGAAAAAGAAGGTAAAGAATATTTTGTTCTAAATATCAATAAACAATATGAAAACAGTTGTAATTGCAATTGTAATTGTGGATGTGATTGTAAATAACCATGATTACTTTCTTAGGAAGTTTCGTAAAATATAATATTGCTAACATAGAAATACATCTTAATACTATTGTTAGTACTTGGATAGTAATGTTAATAATTGTAATTTTCGGTATTTTTTACAGAAATTCAGTAATGAAAAACCTAGAACAATTAAAGTTATATCCTTATAAATCAGAATTCTTAATTCCCAAACCCTTATCAATACAAAATATCTTTGAAATGATAATAGAAGGAATAAACAAAATAAACCAAAGTATCTTAGGCAGCAAAATAGCAGATAAGTATATGATTTTATTAGTTACCTATTTTATATTCATTTTATTTTCCAATTTTTTAGGATACATACCTGCATTTATAAAATATCAGGGGCAAAGTTTGATAATTCCCCCTACTTCAGATTTAAGTACAACTTTAGCTTTAACTTTAATATCTGTAATAAGCTACAATTTAATAGCTATAAAAGAGACAGGTATAAAAAATTGGTTAGAACACTTCATTTTCCCAATTCCTTATATGCTTAAAATAGGAAAAGAAAAAGCAGCCATATTAATAGCTCTAATACTCTTACCCCTTTTTCTATTACTTAATATAATAGATATATTAGCAAGAACTATATCGCTATCCCTAAGATTATTTGCTAATATTTTCTCAGAACACTTGATGGTAGAAAAATTCATAGAACAGATAGTTATAAGTGATCTATTTTTCATAAAAGTTTTCTTATATTTGTTGACATTTTTTGTGATGTTTTTAGGATTAGCTGCTTCAATAATACAAGCTTTAGTTTTCGAAGTATTAAGCACCATATATATTGCACTTTATCTGCCACATGAAAGCGAACAACACTAAGAAAAGCAAACAACACTAAGAAAGGAGGTATAAAATGATTAATAAAAATACATTGTTAATAACAACTTTGTTAATATTTGCAATAAGTCTAGTATCACTGACTTTAGCAGAAGAAGTACCTCATAAAGAATCTTTAATGAACGAAAAGTTTGTAAAAGCAATGGCTGTTTTAGGATTAGGATTTGCAGCAGGATTAGGAGCTCTTGGAATAGGTATATTGTCAAGATCCTTTATAGAAGGTATATATAGAAATCCTGAAACTACTAATAAAATGTTGATATGGTTCTTTGTTGCTTTTGCTTTAATAGAAGCCCAAGTATTGTATACCTTATTCTTCGTATTCCAACTTTTCTTCGCTAAATAAGGAGTGTAAGAATATGACAGAAATACTAAATATATGGACCCTAATAATTCAGATAGTAAACTTTGCTATATTTTCAATTTTGGTATATTTTCTTTTCTATAAACCCTTCAAAGCAATAACAGAAGAAAGAAGAAATATAATACAAAAAAACATTCAAACCGCTGAAGAAATTAGAAAAGATGTAGAAAAAATAAAACAAGACTTAGAAGTAAAATTAAATGAAATATATAAAGAAAGAGAAAAAATAATTCAAGAAGCAATGAAAGAAGCAGAAAATATAAAAAACTACATAATAGAAGAAGCACAAAACAAAGTAAATGAAATGCAATCAAAAGCCATTAAAGAAATAGAACTACACCGTAAAAAAGCCTCAGATGAAATAAAAAATACCTATATAGAGGTAGTTACTCTACTAGCCAAAGGAGTATTGAAAGAAGTACTAGACCCCACAGTAAACCAAAAAATAATTGAAGTAGCCACCAAAAAAATAAAAGATTACGAAAAAAATTAACTAATAAGAGGTAAATATGCTTAACATAGCCTCAAGGTATGCATCATCATTATTTGAAAAAGCTAAAGAAAAAAATTCTATAGATTTAATAAAAAAAGAACTAGAGGAATTTATAAATTTATTAGAAAAAGATAAAACAATTTCAGAAATTTG
>CALFWH010000100.1 GCA_937927985.1 uncultured bacterium
ATTTACTGCTTACAACATAAAAAAAGTACTTTTTTAAAAATTAATCTTGAAAAAGTTTTACAAAAAGAAATTTTTTATGAATTTATCTATTCAATATTTACTAAAGATCAAGACTTGATAAATAATGTTTTAAGTACGATAGAAAAGTCTTATAGTGGACTATTTCAGTTAATCTTGATAAGATATATAGATAAGTTAATATTAAGCTCTGATTCAAAAAAACAAATACAATATGTTTTTTCGGATATAGAAATAGATTATTTATCTACAGAAGAAGCTATGATAGAAATAAATTTAAGTAAAGAATTGAAAGAAGAATCGTCTATTGAAATCGACCAAACTAAGCAAGAAATTACGGATTATAGAGATCAAATTACGGATCATATAGATCAAATTGTGGATTATGCAGATCAAAAAACTACAAACGAATCAGAAGTTGCCGAAATTACTAAAGAAGTTGAATTAATTATTAAAGAAATAGTAAATGATCAACAAGAAAGTGAAATCCAGAATCAAGAATTATCTGAAAAACAGGAATTGCTTATAGAGCAAGAATTAACTAAAGATAAAGAAAAAAAACAAATTGATTCAAAAAAAGATTTTGATTTAGAAGATCAAATTAAGAAATATCTAACTTCGAAGTATACTCTGAATAAAGAAGTTTTTAAGGATTTATTTGAAAAAGATAAAGAAAAATTTATCCAAGTAATGGAAGAATTTATTTTTAATGAGAAGTATATTAATGAATCTTTTGATAAATTAATACAGTTAATCAAGATTTATAAAGAATTTGACGAAGTTTACTCTGATTTAACGATAAAAAATTTACTAGTTTCTTTACTTGATAATAATGATTTTATCAATTTGTCTAAGCTAGTGAAAGAATTTTCGATTCATAGTAAATTGAATTTCAATAAATATTTAAGCAGAAATGAATTTATTACATGGGATGAAAAAACAGAATCTATTTTAGTAGAATTTTTTAGATATATTTCTCATGTTGATTTTGATAAAGATATAGTGGGTAAGTTAGTGATATTAATAATAGAAGATGATGGGTTTAGTTATAAAACGAAAGAGAGAATTGCGGAAATATTGGAAAAAGAATTTTCGTAAGTTTACTACTTATTTTCGTTGAACCATGTTTTTCTTAGTAAATCAGCTATTTCATTAGGATTGGTTTTTGCAATATTTTCTATCTCAGTTACAGTAGTTTTAATTTCTCTATTTTCTAAAGCTATTTGAGTTCTGTTTCCCATTTTATCTGTAGTTAAATCTACTACATTTGTATCGCTAAATGTTGTATTATTGAGGTTGCTATCAAAAGCGATGGCAGTTCTTTCTGTATTGGATTTATTTTGTTTTAGCATAAATATTACTAAAAATCCTAGGGTTGTTATACCCAGAGCTGAAACTATAGATAGTATTACTAGGTTAGTAGGGAAAGTTTGTTTAACTGGTACAGTTGGCATAACAGTGGGTGTTGGATTATTTGTATTGATAGTGGAAGCTATGTAAGCGTGAGGAATATTGGTAACTGCTATTGAATCGCCTCTTTCTTCTCTTAAACCAACTGCGTTTTTAACATAGGATTGCACTTGTGATAATGTGCTTGCACTTGCATTTGATATATTAACTGCTACTGTGATTCTTTCTATACTTTCACCAGGATTTTGTTGTATCTTAGTAACTACCATATCTACTTTTCTATTTTCTATTATTTGTCTTTGATTTTCTTGAGCTGATTCTTTATTTTTATCTAGAGCTCCTCCTTGATATTCTTTTGATTTTTCTGTTGTCTGTTTTGATATTAGTTTTGAGTTAGGATCTGCCAAATTTCCATATGTTTCAGCATACTTTTCTATTTTATCCCATTTTAATTGTATGTCAATTGTGAAGGTGTAATTATTAGGTCCCAGTATTTGATCTAAAGCATTTCTTACTTTGTTTGCATATTGTTCTTCTATTTTATTTTTTATCATGAAAGCACTTTCTGCTGGTTCTTCTTGATATGGTCTTACTAGACGTCCATTTATTATTAAGGATATGTTAGTTGGTTCTAATCCTTTTACTGCTCCTGCTACTGCACTTATTACTCCCTTGGCTTCTTCATTACTAAGTGATTGTCCTGCAAAAGTGTTTATACTTACAGTAGCTTTAGTCATCTCTTGCTCTGTGCTAAAAGGATTATTTTCTGGATAGGTTACAAATACATTAACTTCATTAACTTTCCCTTGGTAATTTCTCTTTATCATGTTTGCTAAAGCGTACTCAAGAAGGCTTTTTTGATAACTTAACCATGATTCTTTAGTAGTACCTGGAGGAATACTTTCTAACTTGGGTTTTATGTCAGGTTTAACAAAACCTTCAGTTATAACATCTACATATACTGTATTATGATATCTAGGATGGATATAAACTTGTCCTATTGCATCGTCTATCTTATATTCTCTTATTCCCCTTTGTTCTAAATACTGTTTTACTTTTGATAGCTGATTTGCATCTAACTTAGCACCTGGTACTAACGGTACATATTCATTACTTTTGTTGTAGAAAAATATACCTAATCCTATTAATATGATTACAATTAAAACTACAACAATTAATATTTTTTGTTTATTATCTAGTTTATTTATTGTTTCTATAATATTATTTGAAGGTGTATTTGAGTTGGGGGCTATGCGAGTTGGTGTTGTTGTTGGTCTAGTTGGTCTGGTTGTCCCAGGTCTTACTGTCATTAAAATGCCCTCCTCATGCAATATCTCTAATTTATTTTTGACTATTTTTTACAAATTTTCCCTTTTTTTAAAGTTTTTTT
>CALFWH010000101.1 GCA_937927985.1 uncultured bacterium
AATTTTTTTGATTAAAAATTTTAGTAATTTTTCTTTAAATTGGGGTAATCCACTATTTTTCTTTAGATTTTCAATTTTATTTAAGATGTTACTATCGAATAATCTTTGGTTACTTTGGATTAATTTTGAGAATTGCTGCCAGTTTGTTAGGTTATTCGTCTCAAAGATCAAATTTTTTAAGAAATACAACTTTCTTTTATAATATCTAATTTTATACGGATTTTCTTCTATGATTGATATCAAATAAACGTAATTATCTAAGCTTTCTATTATTTTAAATAAAAAATTTTGCATAGGCTTTTTTATTCTTGTATTTTTTTTAGATATTTTCAGGAATTATTATTTTTTCCTGAAGGTATACTTTTTTAGTTTCATTAGGTTTATTTAGAATATTAATAATTATTCCTAAAGCTATCCAGTTAACTATTAATGAAGTACCACCATAACTTACAAAAGGTAAAGTTATACCTGTAGCAGGTAGTAAAGATAGGGTAACAGCCATATTAATAACAGCATTTATAAAAATCATAAATCCTAAACCAAATAAAACCAGCTTATAAAACATATTATCTATTTTATTAGCTTTGTAAACTATATAGCTAAAAAATATTACAAAAATAAGTAAAATAGTAATTGTGCCTACTAATCCCAATTCCTCTCCAATAATAGCATATATAAAATCAGTATGTTTTTCTGGTAAATAATAGTTTTTTTGTAAACTATTACCAAAACCTACTCCCCATATATGCCCCCTACCATGGGCTATTAAACTTTGAATTACATTATAACCATATCCTAATGGATCCTTCCAAGGATCGATAAAAGCCAATATCCTGTTTATTCTATAGCTTTTAGTGAAAACTAAAAAAATAAATCCTATAAAGGAGAAAATCACTAATGGTAAAAAATGCCATAAAGGTGTACCTCCAATAAACATTATTACTAAAAATAATAAAGCTACAATAGAAGCATTCCCCAGATCTGGCTCAATATTTATTAGAATAGCAAATATTAACATTAAAAGAAAAGGAGGTAAAAATCCTTTTTTAAAATCCTCTACAATACTAAACCTATTTGATATAAAGTAAGCAGTGTACAAAATAATAGTTATTTTAGTAAGTTCAGAAGGTTGTAAATTCAATGGTCCTATCCCTATCCAAGCTTTAGAACCATTAACCTCTACACCTAAAGGAGTTAAAACTAATACTAATAAAACTACATTAACTAAAACTATTAAAATTAAATAATCCTTTATCTTATCTATTCCTATCTTATTAACTAAGAAAAACGAAATTATTCCAATAATTAAGGCTAACGATTGTTTAACTACAAAAGAAAAATCGAAAGTAGCAGAATAAACTATAGCTATTCCAAATAAGGAAAGCAATAAAAAAACAATAAAAATTAACTTACTATAAATATTCAAGTTATCTAATCAAATAATTCACTTATTGATTTTCTTAAATATATCCTTCTTATTACCTCAGAAATCAATTTATGAACAGAGCAAACAATTATTTTAGAACTTTTAACATTAGTAGGAATAGTATTAGTTACAAATACTTTATCTATTGGAGAATTTTCTATTAAATGAACGGAATTTGAAGAAAAAACAGGATGTACTATTAAACAGTAAATATTGTTTACTTTCATATTTTTTAACTTTTCTGCAGCTTTGACTAGTGTTTTACCAGTAGAAACCATATCATCTACTATAATCACATTTTTATTTTCCACTTGTCCTACTACTTCCATTGATTCTACTTCTTCTATATCTGGTCTTCTTTTAAACATGACTGCTATTGGTAATCCCATTTTTTCAGAATACATTCTTGCTCTTATTACACTGCCTGCATCTGGAGCAACAACTACAAAATTTTCCTTTTTTACATCTACATATTTTAATAATGAATCTATTAATATTTTGTGAGAATATAAGTTATCAACAGGTATATCGAAAAATCCTTGTATAGCAGGTGAGTGAAGATCAATAGTAACAACTCTATTAGCTCCTGCAGCAGTTATTAAGTTTGCTACTAATTTTGCGGTTATAGGTTCTCTACCTGACACTTTCTTTTCCTGTTTAGAATAACCAAAATAGGGAATAATAGCAGTTATACTTCCTGCTGAAGCCCTTTTAACAGCATCTATTATTATCAATAACTCCATTAAATTATCATTTACAGGAGGACAAGTAGATTGTATTATAAAAACTTCTTTACTTCTGACATTTTCTAATATTTTAACTCTTATCTCTCCATCAGAAAACCTGGATATTATACTATCTGCTAAAGATATCCCTAAATCCTCTGCTACTTTGATTGATAAATCTATATTAGAATTACCACCAATTAAAACCATTCTATTGTACATATCGGCTTTTTCTTCTTGATATTCTGTTTGAGAACTAATCATAAAAACCTCCCCCTAGTTAATAATATTAATAAATCTAAAAATCAATTTTTTCTGAAACGCTTCTTCCTTGCAAAAAGTATAATAGATAATCTGGTCCACCTGCTTTAGCATCAGTACCAGACATATTAAACCCTCCAAAAGGATGCACTCCTACAATAGCTCCTGTACATTTTCTATTTATATATAAATTCCCACAATAAAAATCCTGAACAGCTTTTTCTATATTGTATCTATCTTCGCTGAATACTCCTCCTGTTAGACCATAATCTGTAGAATTAGCAATTTCAATTGCTTCACAAAAATCACTAAATTTCATAACAGCAAGTACAGGGCCAAATATCTCTTCCTGAGCTATTATATCCTTAGGATTTACATTTTCAAAAACTGTAGGTTCAATATAATAACCCATATCTTCTAATACTTTCTGCCCCCCAAAAACAAGCTTATTATTTTTCTTACCTATTTCAATATATTGAAGTATCTTATCTTGAGCAGATTTATTTATTACTGGTCCCATAAATTTATTTTCCTTAGGTAAACCTATTTCAATATTTCTTACTTTTTCCAAAAATAAACTCATAAATTTATCATAAATATTTTTATGAAGTAATAATCTTGAACAAGCGGAACATTTTTGACCTTGATAACCATAAGCTGAAACCAATACACTATTAACAGCATGATTCAATAAATATTCATCTTTTATGTTATCTACAATTATAGCATTTTTGCCTCCCATTTCAGCTATTACCCTTTTTAAAAATTTTTGTCCTTGGCTTAAGGTTGAAGCTTCCTTGTATATATTAGATCCTACTTCTTTGGAACCAGTAAAAGCAATCATTCTTACCTTTGGATGTTTTACTAAATAATCACCAACTACACTTCCTCTCCCTGATAAAAAATTAAGTACTCCATCAGGTAGCCCCGCTTCCTTCATTACATTATAAAAGAAATATGACATAAATGGGGAATCATTTGCAGGTTTGAGTATTATAGTATTTCCTGTGACCATAGCAGCAATAGACATTCCTGCAGGAATAGCAAGTGGAAAATTCCATGGTGGAATTACTACTACTACACCAAGAGGTAAATAGCGATAATAATTTTTCTCTCCAGGAAATTTATATAATTTAGGAGGATTCTCATGGAGATCTATCATTTGTTTAGCATAATACTCTAAGTAATCTATAGTTTCAGCTACATCTGCATCAGCTTCAGCATAATTCTTACCAACTTCCAATATCATCCAAGCTATTGCCTCATATTTTCTTTGCCTTAATATATTAGCAGCCCTAAAGAATATATTTGCTCTTTGATATACGTCTAATTTAGACCAACTTTTAAAAGCTTGCCAAGCTACTTCTACTGCTTTATCAGCTTGCTCTATAGTAGCATCCTGAAAAATTCCAATAACCTGATCTTTTTGACCAGGATTAATAGATTTTATTTTACCATCTGAATAATACTCTTGACCACCAATATACAAAGGATACTCCTTACCTAAATTACTTTCAGCAAAATTTATAGCAGATCTTACCTTTTCTATAACTTGAGGATTAGAAAAATCTAAAAAAGGTTCAGTTTCATAATCATACTTTTGATATACTAAAGTTTCTCTTCTTAACATAGTTTGCATAACTTATACCTCCTTTTTAACTTTACTAAGTAACTATACATTAAAATATTTCCCTTTTCTAAAATTTTATACTTTAAAATCTATTATTTTTGAATAACTAAAATTTTGAATTTTTAAGTACTTTTTTACGAGTTGTTCAATTACTTTTGAAGGCAAACATCCTACCAATTCAGTAGAATCTAATTCTAAGCCTTCTTCTTTAATTTTATTTAAAATTATCTCAAAAATTTGCAAGAAATTAGTTTTATCAGCTTCTAGAATATTTGTTGATAACTGTACGATATTTTTTGATTCCAGAAAGAAAGTTAAAGCCTGTAAATTCTTTATTCCCCCATTACTTTCCCTTATTTTACTAGCTATTTTTTTTATCTTAATTAAAAAATCTTCTTTTGAAATATTTTCTCTTTGATCATTAATTTTCAAATTAAAATTGAAAGCTATTAATGGATACCTTACTCCTATAAAACTAACTCCCATAGTAGGATGATAGATATAATCCTTAAAAATATCAGGTATATAATCTTTATCATTCAAAGTTAATCTTTTTATAAATTCTATTCCCTTATTCCTTATTAGAGATAAAACTTTAGTTGTAGGACGTTTAGAAGATAAAGCATAAAAATAAATAGGTATTTTAAATTTTTCAAAAAATTTGTAAGCAAATTTATCCACTAATTTTATAAGCCTATCATAAGATATTCCTTTTATAGGAATAAAAGGTATTACATCTATTATTCCAGCTTTAGGATGCACTCCTTGATGAACGTTTATATCTAAATTAAAACAGTTTTTTGTAATTGTAAATATACTTTCAAAAACTCCACTTATACTACCTACTACTGTAAAAACACTTCTATTATGATCGTAATCATAGTGAACATCTTGCAAAACTACGTTTTTTATTGATTTTACTTCTTTAATTATACGATTAATAAGCTTTAAGTTTCTTCCTTCACATATATTAGGTACAGTTTGTATAATCATACTCAATAAATTAAGAACGAATATTAGCGTATAAATTTAATTTTGAAATAATTCGATGAGTTATTGATTGAGAATCTAATTGATAGTTTTGAAATAGGGATTGAATTGAACCATGCTCTATAAACTGATCTAACCAGCCAAATCTTAATACCCTCTTAGATATATTATTATCATTTAAGTATTCTAGTACTGAACTTGAAAATCCTCCTGCTAATACATTATCTTCAAGAGTGACAACTAAATCAAAATTTACAACTTCTTTTAAAACTTCTTCATCTAAAGGTTTAACAGATATGCAATTATAGACTTTAAGATATATATTTTCTTTTTCTAGGTTTTCAATTATTTTATCAATATTTTTTTGCATTCTACCAGTAGAAAGAATTATGATCTTATTTTTATAATTTTCATTATCTTGTTTAGTTTGGTGTATTAATTTCCATCTGTAAAGGTCAATTTCTTTAAATTCGGATAGTTCTAATCCTTCTACAAAATCACGGGGATATCTTATAAAAGTAGGTTTAGATAAATTTTTTAAAACAGTGTAGATAATATTCCTCAATTCAATTTCATTTGAAGGTACAAAAATTTCAATATTAGGAATAATTCTCAGGTAAGATAAATCAAATACTCCGTGATGAGTAGGTCCATCTTCACCTACTACTCCTGCCCTATCTAATAAAAACAAAATAGGTATATTCTGTAAAGCAACATCATGTATTAACATATCGAAAGCCCTTTGTAAAAAAGTAGAATATATAGCTACGACAGGTTTTAATCCTCCTAAAGCTAATCCACAAGCAAATAGTAAAGCGTGCTCTTCTGCTATACCCACATCAAAAAATCTATCAGGAAAGTTTTTAGAGAAATTTACTAAACCAGTGCCAGAAGGCATAGCAGCTGTTATTGCAACTATTTTGTCATCATTTTTAGCTATTTCAATAATTGCTTCACCAAAAATCTCGGTATACGTTTTATTAGTGCTTTTGGTAAAATCATCTATTTTCATTCCCTCATCTGTACTAAAATATATGAAATTAGAGGGTTTTACTTTACCTTTTGCAACTCCATGCATTCTTTCAAAATGGGATTCCGCTTCATCATCCCCTTTACCTTTTTGGGTTACAGTATGAATTATCACAGGTTTTCCCAGAGTTTTAGCAAAAGAAAAAATTTGATCTAATAATTTTATATTATGTCCGTCAACAGGTCCAATATACTGAATCCCAAATTCTTCAAATATAACCCCTATAACTGAAGGAGAAACAATTTTAGTAAAACCTTCTTCTACCCAATTCTTAGTATCTCTTATCCATTCCTTTAAAGTACTATCAAATGGGATTTTATTTAGAAGATTATCTAATTTTTCCTCTATTTTAAGAATTAAAGGATTATTACGTAGTTTTTTAAGATACATTGATATAGCTCCTACATTTCTAGAAATAGAATATTCATTATCATTAAGTACTATTATCATTTTGGTAGGATATTGGCCTATGTTATTAATAGCTTCAAAAGTAACTCCACAAGTTAAAGCTGCGTCACCAATGACTGCAACAACATTATAATCTTCATTAGATATATCTTTAGCTTTAGCATATCCTAAAGCAGCAGACAATCCAGTACCAGCATGTCCAGCACCGTAATGATCAAAAACACTTTCTTTTATTCTAGAAAAACCTGATATACCACCAAACGTCCTTAAAGTTTTAAATTTCTCCTTTCTATCGGTAAGTATTTTGTAAGTATAACTTTGATGAGAAGTATCAAAAATTATTTTATCTTTTAATGGATCAAAGTTTCTAAGAATAGATATAGTTAGTTCCACCACCCCTAAATTACTTCCATAATGTCCACCATTATGGTATATAACTTCCTTTATGTAATCTCTTATTTCCTTTGCTAAAATTTCTAATTGGTAATAATTAAAATCTTTAATAGTTTTGTAATCAGCATACTTTAAATACTTGGTTTTTTCAAAATTTACATTCATTTCTAATTCACCTTTTTAAATTTCTAAATTTTCTTATTACTTTTTATTATTTACTTCTTTCTATACTTTTTTATTTTACAAAGATAAAAGTTTTCCCTTTAATGTAGATTTTTCATTTAAGTGGAGACTAAAAAAACATTTTTTTGAGAAAATCCAAGGCAGCTTGTTTTTCGGATTCTTTTTTGGTTTTACCAAACCCCGAACTAACTTCCACATCGTTATAATAAGCAATTGTAAAAAAACCTTCGTTATTTTTTTCAATTACGAAATATTTAGGTAGTTGTAATCCCTTCTTTTGTAAAAGAGATTGTAAAAAACCTTTCCAATCGAAAATATTCTCAATAATTTCAGACATATAAATATTAAAAACTTTTAATATTATCTCATTAAAAAACTTTTTTACAGGATAAATAGATTTTGAATCCACATAAATAGATCCAATTAAAGCTTCAATAACATCGGAGTAATTCTTTATATTAGCACTATTTGCACCCAAACTTTCATAATTAAAAACCAAATACTGTACTAAATCTAAATATTCAAATACCTTATACAAAGTAAAATAGTTTACAATCAATGTTTTATAACTAGATAAACTATCTTCAGTAAAAGTAGGATACTTATTAAAGACGTACTCCGAGGCAATATAATTTAATATTCCATCCCCCAAAAATTCTAACCTTTCATTATTTTCAAGTAAAACTTTTGAATCTCCTATGGTTAATTCCATAGGATTTTTAAACAAAGAAGAATGCAAAAAAACTTGAATCAATAGAAATTTATTACTAAAAACATAATTTATTCTCTCTTGTATTTTATCTAAATCTTGCCATATTTTCATTATTTTCTGCATTTTTAACACTAAATTTTCAATTTTATATTAAAGTCAACTCTTTTTTTATTTCTTGTAAAATTGAGTTATATTTTTTTAATTGTTGAATAAAAAATGGTTTGTTTTTGTGAATAGAAAGGAAAGCGAAAGCTCCTAGAACTTGCACTAACCTCTGAATTTTATAATATCTATAGAAATACCCGAATTTCGATAAATGAGAATTAATTTTAAAATAAAAATCTATTACAGAATTTTTAATTTTTAAAGGAAGTAAAACATAAGGATCCTCAACTAAAGAAGCTAAATCATATAAAAAATTCCCTATTTTCATCCCCTGAAAATCAATAAAATAAGGTTTATTTTTATAAAAAATAATATTAGTAGATTGTAAATCTCGATGAATCAGATTAAAATGTTCCTTAAAAACATTAAAACAATTACTAATTACTACCTCTGAATAGTTTAACCATCTGTTTATTTTTACATAACCAAGGTAATTAATTAAAAAATTTTCAATAAAATATTTCCATTCCCATCTAAGTAAATCTAAATCAAAAAAACTAAATAATCCACCGTAAATTATTGACTTTTTTTTAACATTATGAATTTTGGATATTTCCTTTACAATCTGATAGTATTTGTTAGTTAACCAATCCTCAGTAATCCTAAAACCTTTTTTTTGTAAGGAATTAAAAAAATTTTCTCCTAAGTTCTGGATTACAGCAAAATAAATATTCTCATTTAAGTTTTTTAGTTTTGGTAAATATAGCTTTGGTACATTTATTGAATTTTTCTGTAAAAATTTTAAAATTTTTATATAGTTTATCAAACTTTGTTTATCAGGATCAATTAATACAACTTTATTGTGTATAACTAAAAATATTCTATTACTTCCACTTTGAATAACTTTCATCTGAAAAATTTAGCGCATAATTTTTGATGGTAGAATAAATATAGGTAAATATAGTGAAAGTAATATAAAAAAGATAAAAAAGCCTATTATTACAATAAGTAAAGGTTCAATCATTTTCATGATCCTTTCAATTAATATTTCCATTTCTCTTGTATAGAATCTATCAGCTTCTTCTAGCATTTTATATATATTACCACTTTTTTCACCTGTTATTAGCATTTGTTCAACCATGGGTTCAAAAAGATTAGTATTTATCAAACTTTCACTCAATCTTTTACCTTGTTCAATACTATCTATTACTTCTTGAATTTTATTTATAAAAATACTACTTGTAGTAGCATTAGCAGACATTTTTAAAGCTGGTATTATCAAAATACCATTATTTAAAATAATGCTTAAAGATTTAAAAAAAATAGAGCAATAATAAAACTTCAAAGCATTAGAAATTAAAGGAATCTTAAATAAAAAAATTTCCAGATTTCTTCTGAAATCAAAATTTTTCCATAAGTAAACAATCAATCCCATAATTCCATATTTAATAACATAAAGAATAATTCCAAATTTAAAATTTAGATTAAATAGGCTTATATTTTTATTGTATAAATCTGATAATTCAATCATCCATATGGTAATAGCTGGTAAATCTTTATAAACTTTTTGGGTACCTAATATTTGGATAAATATTTCTTTAAATTTGGGTACTACGAAAAACATAGCTAAGGCCCAAACAGCTAAAACAGCAAATATAACAAATACTGGATAAATAATAGCATTAACTAATCTTATCCTTAAAGATAAGGAGTACTCATAGTAGTTAGACAAGCTATCAAACACTTTATAAAGAGTACCACTAGTTTCCCCTACCTTAACCATATTAACAAATAAACTACCAAATAAATTTTCATACGAATAAAAAGATTTATAAAAACTAATTCCTAATTGTA
>CALFWH010000102.1 GCA_937927985.1 uncultured bacterium
TAAGTGCAGATAAAATAATTGCAGATAGAAAATCGATAGAAGCTTTAAAAGAATTATTTATAGACTACATAAATAAGGGGGTAAAAGAAGATGAAACAGCAAAAGTTAAAGCATAAAATTAAACTTAGTCCTTTTGATATAATCCTAGAACCAGTATTAACTGAAAAAGCAGTAGGAATACTAAATGAATCAAAAAATAAGAAAAAATATACATTTAAAGTACATCAGTCAGCTTCAAAAATAGATATAAAGCAAACTATAGAAGACATATTTAATGTAAAAGTTGATCAAGTAAATGTAATAAAGATACCTTCTAAAACAAAGTATTTTAGATATAGATATAAATTTACTAAGTCTTCTTATAAAAAAGCAATAGTGACCTTAAAAGAAGGATTTTCAATTAAAGAAATAGATTCTTCTATAGAAAAGCAAAAATAATAAAAATCAAAGAAAATTTAAGGAGAGGATAGATTATGATAAAAAAAACTAAACCTACTTCACCAGGCAGAAGATTTACAACATTTTATGATTTTAAAAGTGTATTGACTACTGACGAGCCTTATAAACCTTTAACTGTTATAAAAAAACCTAAAGCAGGTAGGAATAATCAAGGAAAAATAACTGTAAGATTTAGATGTGGTGGACATAAGAAAAGAATAAGAATTATAGATTTTAAAAGAAACAAAGATAATATTGTTGGAGTAATCAAAACAATTGAATATGATCCAAATAGATCGGCTTGGATTTCATTGGTAGAGTATGAGGATGGTGAAAAGAGATATAT
Organism: uncultured bacterium; assembly: GCA_937927985.1. Lineage (GTDB taxonomy): Bacteria > DRYD01 > DRYD01 > DRYD01 > DRYD01 > DRYD01. The sequence continues at coordinate 785 of CALFWH010000102.1, forward strand.
TATCACTCCTGAAGGAATTAAAGTAGGTGATACAATAATCTCAGGAGAAAACGTAGAAATAAAGATAGGTAATTGTTTACCTTTAAGAAGTATTCCTGTAGGTACATTTATTCACAATATAGAGCTTTATCCTGGTAAGGGAGCTCAGTTGGTTAGGTCTGCTGGTAGTGTTGCTCAATTGATAGGTAAAGAAGGAGATTATGCTATTGTTAGATTACCTTCAGGAGAAATAAGAAAGATAAATCTAAAATGTAGAGCAACAATTGGAAGAGTTTCTAATGCAGATCATTCTAATATTGTTATAGGTAAAGCTGGAAGAAATATTTATAAAGGTTGGAGACCTCATGTAAGGGGAAGCTGCATGAACGTAGTAGATCATCCTCATGGTGGTGGTGAAGGAAGAACTCATCCTGGTAGACCAAGTGTTACCCCTTGGGGCAAGCCAACAGTAGGTTATAAAACAAGAAAAAGAAATAAAAATTCTAATAAATTCATTTTATCAAGAAGAAATAAAAAATAATTAATGGAGGATTTGGACTATGGGAAGAAGTTTGAAAAAAGGACCTTATGTAGATCCCAAATTATATATTAAAGTTTTAAAAGCAAAAGAAAAAGGCGAAAAGACTATAAAAACTTGGTCAAGAAGAAGTACAATTATTCCTGAAATGGTAGGATTAACTTTTTTGGTACATAATGGTAAAGGGCATGTACCTGTTTATGTTACAGAGCAGATGGTAAATCATAAGTTAGGTGAGTTTGCTCCTACTAGGACTTTTAAGGGACATCCTGATAAGAAATCTGCAAAAGCAGCTAAAAAATAATTAAATTATTCTCTTTTAAAAGGAGGCAGCTATGTACAATTATGCTTTTAAAATAGAATATAAAAAAACTAAAGAAGATAAAGATTATAGTAGTGAATTAATATTTGCAAAGAACTTAAAAGAAGCCAAAAAGTTAGCTCATGAAAAATTTTGGAAGGAAAAATGGCATGAATTTAAAGTTGACTTACTTAAATTTAATGCTTTTGCAAGGTATCTAAGGACTTCTTATAAGAAGGTTTTTCCTATTCTTGATAATTTAAGAGGTAAGAATTTAGACGAAGCAATAAATATAGTAGCTTTCATCCCTCAAAAAGCAGCAAGGATGGTAGAAAAATTATTACTTTCTGTTAAAGCTAATATAGAGTACCTATTAGACAGATATCCTGGATTGGATATTAATGGTTTTTTTGTACATGAGTTATATGTTACAAAGGGTCCTTTTATAAAAAGGTGGGATACAAAATTTAGAGGTATGGGTACAAGGATTTTAAAACCTACTTCTCATATAACAGTTAGAGTTGCATATAGGCAGTTAATAAAAAAAGCTAAAAAGAATGTAAAACAAGAATTAGCAAGGAGGTAATTTATGGGACAAAAGGTTCATCCCAAGTCTATAAGGTTAGGAATAAATAAGTATTGGGATAGTATTTGGTTTTTTCCCAAGAAGAGAGATTATCAGGAAAATGTGATAGAGGATCATAAGATAAGGAATTTTATTTTTAAAGAGGTAAGGAAAAGTATTATTCAGCGTATGGGTATAAAAGTGAAAGAAGGTAGTGCTAAATTTAAAGATCCCAATCCAGGATCAATAGAAAAAATAATAATAAAAAGAAAGCATACAAGTATAAATATAGTTATCTATACCTCTAAACCAGCTGTTATAATAGGTAAAAAAGGTGCAGAGATAGAGAATTTGAGAAATAAGATTTCTAAGGAATTTGGTAAGCAAGATGTTACTTTAGAGGTTAGGGAAGTAGAGCATCCTGATTTAAGTGCTAAACTAGTAGCTCACAACATAGCAAGACAATTAGAGCAAAGGGTTAGCTTTAGAAGAGCTATGAGGGCTGCTGCTATAAGAGTAATGAGAGTTGGAGCTCAAGGAGTAAGAATAGAAGTTGCAGGTAGGTTAGATGGCGCAGAATTAGCAAGAAGAGAAAGAGTAATATTAGGTAAAGTACCTTTACAAACTTTATC
>CALFWH010000103.1 GCA_937927985.1 uncultured bacterium
ATTATCCTTTAATTTGGGGACAGGGAAATTTTGGATCCATAGATGGAGATCCACCAGCAGCTTATAGATATACCGAAGCAAAACTAACAGAAATAGGAACCCTAATGCTAAAAGATATAGAATACGATACCGTAGATTTTAGACCTAACTTCGATGAATCCACAACTGAACCACTAGTCTTACCATCTGCTTTCCCAAATCTATTAGTCAACGGATCAAGTGGAATAGCAGTAGGAATGGTAACAAACATACCCCCTCATAATCTACAAGAAATATGTGACGCCTGCATAAAAATAATAGATAACGACAAAACAACACTAAAAGAAATATTAGAAATCATAAAAGGCCCAGACTTCCCTACAGGAGGTATCGTATACACTGCCAAATTAATAAAATCAATCTATTCCACAGGTAAAGGAATTCTCAAAATAGAAGGTAAATACAAAATAGAAAAAATCCAAAAAAAAGATTATCTTGTAATTTATGAAATACCTTACCAAGTTAATAAATCCAAACTGGTAAAAGAAATAGCAGAATCTATAAAAGATAAAAAACTTCCCGACATAATAGATGTAGTAGATCAAAGCAATAAAGACGAAATTAAAATACTACTGGAATTAAAAAATCCTTATAATGAAAAGCAAATAATTAACTATCTTAAAAATTTTACTTCCTTTAGGACAAGTTTTTATTGTGCCTTTATAGCCGTAGATGGCCATATTCCAAAACAATACTCTATTCTTGAATTACTACAAAAATTTATAGAACACAGAAAAGAAGTAATTATTAGAAAAGCAAAAAAAATCTTAGAAAAAACTTCAGAAAAAGCCTCCCTCCTTGCAGCCCTAATAAAAGCAACTCAAAAAATAGAAGATGTAATAAATATAATAAGAAATAGTAAAGATTATAAAACCGCAGTTTTCAATTTAATAACCCTACTACAAATTAACTACCAACAAGCCCAATATATCCTTAATCTACAACTACACAGGTTAACTAAATTAGAAATAGATAAACTTACTCAAGATTATAAAGAAAGCCTTGAAAAAATACAAAATCTAAGCCAAATTCTAGACAATCCCCTTAAACTAAATCAAATACTAAAAGAAGAAATATTAGAAATAAAAAATAAATTCTCTAAACCTAGAAAAACTGAAATATCAACAAGTGATGAATTTAAACAAATTAAAATTAAAACAGAAGAACCTCAAACAGAATTAATAATCTACGCCCTATCTAATGGATACCTATACTCCTACAAGTACCCAAACAAACCATCATCCAACAAATTTGAAAAAATACTACCAAGCCTGAGCAATTACAACTATATAACCTCAATTCATAAATCTACTTCTCAAAATAAACTAGTTATATTTCTCTCAAATGGTAAGTATAGTTTATTAAATTTATCAAAATTAATAGACACTTCTATATTCCTTCCAAAATACTACAAATCAGAAGACAATACTAAAGCAATTCTACTAATAAATCCCAGAAAAATAAATAAATATCAATATCTATTAGTAATAACAAAAAAAGGAATGGTTAAAAAAATAGAATCAAAAGAACTTTCAGAAATTAACAGAATAAGCTCTTATATTAAATTAGATCCAGAAGACGAAGTTATAAAAGTGATACCCTTTTCAATTGAAGAAAGATTATTAGCTGTTACAGAAAAAGGATACTGCTTTAAGGTAAAAACAGAGGATATACCTGTTTATTCCAAAATAGCTAAAGGAGTTAAATTAGCCTCACTAAAAGAAGATGATAATATAATCTTTACAGAAATAATAAATGAACTATATAACCCTTCTCTTTTAATCTTAACTCAAAACAAACTACTAAATATAAACGCAAATGAGATAGAATTAATACCAAGAGGGAAAAACTTAACCGAAAAAAATAGAATATTTTCAAAAAATGATAAATTCAAATATACTCCCCAAACAAGCTTAACCCTAATAACTAAAGAAAAAAATAGGAATACTTTAATAGTAAGTGATAATCAAGTTTTGATTATAAATTCAGAAATTGAAAACATAGAGTCAATAAGCTTTTTAAATTACTTAGGAAATGTAGAAATATAATTAAATCAAAGGTATATACTTTCTAGTTTTAGAAAGGTTTGAATCTGTCTATATATTCAGGATAATTTTAGCTATTAGGAAGTATATAACTAAACCTGTAGCATCTACTAAAGTAGCTATAAAAGGGGCAGACATAACAGCAGGATCTATTTTGAGCTTTTTAGCTATAATAGGTAACATAGATCCCACTATAGTTGCCCAAATTACTATACATATCTGAGAAAGCACAACTACTGGTATTATTTTTAAATCAATTTTTAAAACAAAAATCCCCATAGTAAAAACATAAACTATTGCTACCAACCCAATTTGAAAACCTAAAATTAATGAAGTTTTAAATTCCTTTTTTAGGATATAAAAGAAATCTTTTTCAGATAATTCATTAAGAGCTAGAGATCTCAATATAGTGGAAGCTGATTGAGATCCAGAATTACCTCCTGTACCTATTAGCAAAGGTATAAAAAAGGATAACTGTACATAACTTTCTATTATCTGCTTAAAATTAGAAAGCACGTTACTTGTTAAAGAAGAGGCAAAAAATAAAAGTACTAACCAAATAGCTCTCTTCATAGCTAAATTAAAAACAGAAATCTGTTTATAAGATTCTTCAAAGCTTTGTACTGCACCAGATTTTAAGATATCCTCACTATATTCCTGAAATATAACTTCTATAATATCATCATGAGTTATTATTCCTATTAATCTATTGTTTTGATCAACTACAGGTATAGCTAATATGTTATAATCCCTTAATAAATTAGAAACTTCTTCTTTATCGGTATTTGGGCTAACGGTTATTACATTAGTATTCATTATGGATTTTACCTGTATGTAAGGCTTGGTAATGATCAGTTCTTTTAGAGAGATTACACCCTTAAGCTTTTCGTCATTATCTATGACATAAATATAGTTAAGGAATTCTGGTAGATCTTGCAATTCATTTTTTCTTCTTATTATTTCTAAGGTTTCCCCTACAGTATAGTAAGGATATATTTTAAGAAAGCTTTTAGTAGTTAATCTTGCTGCAGTATCCTCTGGATATTTCAGATATTCTTTAATTTTAAGATAGTAGTTGGGATCTAGCTTTAAAATGATTTGATTTTTAATTTTGTCAGGTAATTGATCAATTATATCAGCTGCTTCTTCTTCATCCATTTCCATTATTATGTCAATTAAAGTTTGCGTATCTACTTCATTTAATAGATTTTCTACAATTTTATCATCTAATTCAGTTATGAGTATCGATATTTTATCGATAGGTAACTTAGTAAGGAAAGATTTTACTACTTGCCAGTCTTCTATTGAATTGAGAGCTTTCGCAATTAGAGAAATATTAATTTCATTAAAAAAATTTGGATCATCTATAAAATCATAGTTACCACTCTCAAATGCTTTTACTATTAACTCTTTAAGATTTTCTAAGGTCTCCATTTTTAAAAAATCATTTTTTAAAAATCATTTAGTCCTTTTTGTTTTTAGTGTTTGTCATGATTTTAATTAGATAATTCCTTAACCTCAGGTTAATAAGATAATTTTTTATAGCTCTTTCTGATAGATTGGAAACGTTTATTAAAAATTGTTTATTTTCATGTTTA
>CALFWH010000104.1 GCA_937927985.1 uncultured bacterium
TCCTTATACAATTCTATTCTCTTAGGATCTACATAATTATTATTTTTTCTTTCGTATTGTAGTTTAATAGTAACTAAATCACCAGGTTTTAAAATTTTGCTGGTTTTATTTACTAGGGAGTTATTAACTTTGACTAAATTGTTTAAAATATAATCTTGTGCCAAGCTCCGCGAGATATTTAGAAAATTAGAAATTAGTTTATCGATTCTTTGTACTTGGGATACCCTAAACTCTATCATTAAAAATTATTCTAATTGCATATACTTCTGCTCTTGTTTTTGAATTTGTTGCTTTTCTTTTAATATATAGGATATTTCAGTTTGTTCTGGTTCTAGTCTTTGTAAAGTTTCTATAAATATTCCATTTTGCCTTAAAAGATTAAGTATTTTGTCATAATCTTGGCACCACTTTTTTGCTATTTCATAATCTTTCTGTTTTTCATATTCAGTAGGTTGGGGATATTCACTAAATTTTACCAACCTAAAATAAATTCTATTGTCTTTAGTTAATTTAACTTGTACTTTATAATCAGGATCATATGGTAAATCAATATAAACCAATTCCCCGTTTGCCAGCTTTTCCATTATACTAGTATCTATCAATTTATAACCTAACTTATCTAAAGTTTCATAAAGATCCTTTTTAATACTCTCTTTCAATTGGACATACTCAAAGTACTTCTGTATATCATTTAGTAAAGCTACTATAGCGTTTTGAAGATCATAGAAATCTTCCTTATTAATATACTTTTCATTTAACATATCTTCTGATTTTTGGATAAGTTTTAAAAGTTGTGAATAATAAGTAGTTTGTCTGAAATCCTCTTCTGATTGGCTAGTATCTAAATATCCTTTAAGTAAATTTATATAACTCTTTAGTTGTAGCTTATATATATTTGTCCTTATTTTTTTAGTATTTATCCTGCCTAGATCTATTTTAACTTGATCAAGTAAAAGTTTTATATAGCTTTCGTCCCTATCTTGTAAACCAGAATATTTTGAAATTAACTCTTGATAATACTGATCATCTAATTCTTTTATTTTTGATAAGTAATCGTTTATTTTAGATATCAATCTATCTTTGATTTTATCATCAACTAGATTATTCTCAATATTAGAGCTAACGATATTTATTTGAGAATTTAGATATTTTCTTTCTAGATGATTATAAAATTCTTCTATTTCATTAAGAAGATAATTTTTGTAGTTTACAGATATTTCTTGTATTTTTTTAGAGTCGTTTTGGTCTTTTAGCAATGGTTTTAATTTATGGATCTGATCTACTAGTTGTTTTTTTTGAGAGTTAATTAATTCTTCGCTAATTAAAGTTTCATTAAATTCCCTTACTACTTTACTTACTTCTTCTTGTAATTGATGATATTGTTGTTTATCTAAATGATAAAGAGCTTCTCTAACTTTGTTTAATAAATAATCTTTTTTATGAATATTTTCTTTATTTTGCATACTTTGATTAATTACTTGATTTAATCTCTGAATATGTTGATTAAGGATCATTTTTTGTTCTTCTTCGTTTGTATTTTTGTAGATTAGTTCAGGATTATAATTAGTTTGTTGATTAGATTGATTATTTTCACTTAGGATAGCTGCAGTACCTACGGTAGCAGTAATTAGAGAAGTAGTTAAAGCCATTACTCCACCTATTAAGAAAATAGCACCTAAACTCAAAATACTCATATTTCCCTCCAATTCCTATTCAATTAAAACTTCCAAGTCAATTACTCCTGCTAAATTAATAATATCACCGCTATTCAATTCATACTCTTCATTGATCTCTAATTTCCTGGTATTTAAAAAAGTGTTATTCGTTGAATCCAAATCTCTTATGTACCATTTATTATCTTTAAAAATTAATTGACAATGTAAGCGAGAGATAACTTTAGGATTTGATAATTTTTCAAAAATCTCCATTCCTTTAGCTGTCCTTCCTACTATATCTCCAGAAAACACTTTTATTACTTCGTTTGTCTTTTTATCTTTCAATAAAATATAATTCTTTTTATCCTTTAAATCTTCTTTACTACTTTCTTCCTGTTTATTTTGTGTATCTTGTGTATTTTGTATTTGGTTAATATCGACAACGGATATCCCACTAATATCTGTCATACAATTTATACATAAAATTTCGTTTGGTTTATTGTAGGTTCCACAAGCAGGACAAATCTTAACTAACATTTATTGATTCTCATTCTTTTTAATTTTTATTACTTAAGAAGCTCTTTTAATGCAAAAACAAACGAATCTATCTTGTATATCTTATTACCATAAACCAAATAGTCTGGATTATATAAATAAAAAACTAATCTGTCTTTCTTTAAGGATTTTAATTCAAAAGTATAAAGCTCGTATTTTGTATTTAAAGGATTTGTCAAAAAAACTTCTTTATATTCTTGATTCTTTATAATATTGAAAAGTAAATTTACTTGGGAAGTTTTATCTTCATTTTTATTCGAAAACCATTCATTATCCTTTTTCCTAAAACTAAATTTAGCTCGACTATCAGAAATTGCTAGAAAATCTGCAGGATCAATCTTTTCTATAAAATAACTAAATATTTTTCTCTCTTTTATATCTTTATTTGCAAATTCATTAACATATCTTTTATTGTATACAAGCAAAGGCTTTCTATAAGAACACTTAACTAGACAGTGATCCTTATCGTAATCGAAAACCTCAACTATATATTTATTATTTTTATGAAAAATTTCTATTTCGTATAACTTCTTAAAATTATTTTCAAAACCTGTTTTATAAACATCGATAGACTTTTCAAAATCAAAATTATTTAAAAAAGCAAATAATGAATTGATGTATTCTTTTGAAGCAAATTCATTATTATCCATTTTCCAATAATACTGCTTATCTTCTTTATCTTTCTTACCTTTCTTTTGTTTAGTTTTTACCTCTTCTTTATATATAACATTACTATTAACTACTAGTTTTTCTAGGTCTTCTTGAGATATATTAAAAACTTTTTTCATTCTGAATTCATCAGCTTTTTTATCTAAATAATTAAAATCCCAGTAATTTACTATGTATATTTTATCTTTAAATTCTGGTAAATCAATCCATAAATAAGTTTCATTAGTAAATTCGTTTCTTATTCCTTTTTGCAAATGATAAACCTCATTACCATAGATAAAATACAAATTAACTGGGTTTTTAAAAAACTGGTTATAATATTGATTAAAATCTATTACTTCACTTACAGCAGGTTGATAAATATTGGAGATAATATTTTCAACCATATAACTATAAGCTATATCACCAATAGGATAAACAAACCAAAAACCTTCGTTTTTTACTAATTCAATTTTACTAGGATTATAAAGAATAATTTTTTGGATTCTATCGGTGATTATCTTCTTTTCAAAAATAGCTTTTTCTTTTTCCTCTTTTTTAAGTTTTAAATGATCTTTGTAATAACTTATCCCTAGTAACAAAGTAAAAATAGCTAGTGTAATTGTTATAAAAATTGTAAATTTACTTTCTCTCATGACTGAACTTTTCTTCTTCTAATAAATAAAAAGTAGCTAAATAAGAATAACAAAGGAAAACCAAGAATTACAATATACAATAACACTTGTTGATAAAGAGGTATAAGTATTGGTAAATCTGGTATATCCTTTGGTTTGAAGACAAAATTACTTTGAGTATCACTAAAATAATCTATGATAGCTAAAACAAAATTAATATTCTCACCTGCATTGATTAAACCATTCATGAACATACCATAATCCCCAATAACTAGTAGATTAGCCTTTTTATCCTTGATAATTTTTTCGGCCATTATTCCAACAGTATAATCATTTAAAGAATCCCTACTTATAATAATTTTTTCTTTTTTCATCATTTCTTGAGTTACCTTTATTCCTTTAGCTGTTAAAACTTCGGATAAAGAAACATCTTTAACCTCTTTATATCTTTCTACTATATTTGGATTAAGTAAGTAAAAATTAACGTTATATAAGGAAGCTAGATAAGGAAGATTAACAACATTAGCTAAAACTATTGCTACATTACTTGGATCCATTCCTAGTATAAAATCTTCTTTAACATCTATACCATATTCTTTAAACAGTTTTTCCAAGTTTTTAAATTTACTTTTATTGTACGATTTAAGAGCAAATACTAGTTTACCGCCATCATAAAGGTAATCTTTTACTTTTTGTAATTCTTCTTCAGTAAAATCAATTTTAGGACCTACCACAAATAAAGCTAAAGGTTTGTGAGTTTCTATAGAGTTAGATTCTTCAACAGCTGCAAGATTAATAGTTTCTACTTTTAGACCTTCTTCTTTTAGGGAGCTAACTAATATACTTAATCCGTCATTAGCAGAATTATCTATAGATAATTCCTTATGTCCAATAGTAAATAAAATCTTACCCTCCTTTTGCCTTAAAAGATTAGCCACAACATTAGCAAATTTTTCATTATCTATTGTATTTTCGAATTTTTTTCTATTTTTATAGATTATTAAAATCTGATTGGAACTACTAAAACCATATAACTGAGCTTTAACAACATCTTTTCTTGGATCTAAAAAAGAGTATTTGACTTTAGGAGAATACCTAGATAAATTTCTCAAAACCTCTTCAACTTTACTATATTCACCAATTCCTTTATCGTAAAAAACCTTGACATAAACATTATCATCTAGTTTGTTTAGTAACTCGATAATCTTTTTATCAGGAGAATATCTTTGATTTTTAGTTAAATCAAAAACTATTGGATTCTTTTCTAACAAATAAAGGCCAATAATTGCGATTAAAACTAAAGCGAATATTTCAACAATTTTAGAAATACGTGGATCCATATCTTAACACCCCTAAATTTTTACATTTTCCTCTATTAATTCTTCTACCTCTATATTTTTATATGCTTGATAATTAGTACCTACTGGTATAACTTTACCTATAATAATATTTTCTTTTAGGCCTACCAAATAATCTTTTTTACCGCTTATAGAAGCGTAAGATATAACCCTTGTTGTTTCTTGGAATGAAGCAGCTGACAACCAAGACTCAGATTCTAAAGCCACTTTACTTATAGGTAATACTTCAGGAATAGCTTTTATTAAATTACCTCCTTTTGAAGCTATTATCGAATTAATATAATCTACTAAATTCTTATCAGCTAACTCACCATACATAAATGTACTATCTCCAGGAAAATCTATTCTGACAAATCTAAACATTTGCTTTATTATTATTTCAACGTGCTTATCATGTATAAAAACTCCCTGAGTTAGATATACTTTTTGCATTTCATCTAAAACATACATCTGTGCTATTTCTATTGCCTTTAAAACTTTAGGATGGTGTAATAAATCAGCATTTTTATCTTCAGCTAATACTTCTTCTATAACTTTTTCGACAAATTCTTTTGGAGATAGAGTACCTGCTACAACTAAAAATCCTGCAGGTACGTATTGCCCTTCTAAAACTACTACCTTTTTATTCAAGGGTACTTCTAAAGTACACTCTTTATTTGATTGAATTCCTTTTAAAACGACTACTTTACCTGTTGATCTAGAATATATTCTTTGTACAATAGAGTCCTCTAAAGCAAACAGATTACTATGGAATTTAGTTTTCTTTCTGGCTTCCAATAATTCTTGGACACGAGGTATACCTTGAATGATATCTGCTTCCAATGCCACACCACCAGTATGGAAAGTCCTTAAAGTTAATTGAGTACCAGGTTCACCTATACTTTGCGCAGCTATTATACCTACTGCTTCACCTAATTCTATTAATTTATTACCACTTCCCAAATCTTCTCCGTAACACTTTCTACAAACACCTTTAAATACCTTGCACTTAATAACACTTCTAACCTTAGCTTCAAGATAATATTTTGATATTTCTTTTGCTTTATCTCTATCTATTAATTCTCCTTTTTTGACAATTACTTCATTATTTACAGGATTAATAAAATCTTGTGCTGCTACCCTACCCCTTATTCTATTTGCTAGAGGTAAATATTCTTCTTCCATAAATACTTGTACAGTTTTTATTGATTTTTGTAAAATCTTTTGATATATATCCCAGTTTATTAAGCTAAATTTATTAGCTACACCTTCTATATCTTGAGCCAATACTCTTCCAAAACAATTTATAGCATCTACTTCTTCAGAGCCATAAATATAATTAACAACTTTTAGAGGTTTAACTACTATATATTCTTCAGTACCACAGTCTTCTTCTCTTACTACGATATCTTGAGCTACATCTACCAGTCTTCTTGTTAGATATCCAGCGTCAGCTGTTCTTAAAGCTGTATCTACTAATCCTTTTCTACCTCCGTGACTAGCTATAAAGTAATCGAATATTCCCAATCCTTCAGTAAACGAATTTTTAATAGGTAAAGGTATAATCTCTCCTTTTGGATTAACCATCAATCCTCTTATAGCTACTAACTGCTTAGCTTGATCGATATTACCTCTAGCACCAGAATTAGCTAGCATCCAGATAGAATTTAATGGCTGGTACTTAGACATATAAGACTTAAATTCTTCGGTAACCCTATCAGTTGCATCATACCAAATGTCTATAATCTTCTTCTTATACTCCTGTTCACTTAGTAATCCCAAATCATACATTTCTTTCCATTTCTCTTCTTCTTTTTGAGTTTTATTTATTATTTCATATTTCTTAGGTGGAATAACCAATTCATCAATAGATATAGTAGTACCAGACCTTGTTGCATACATGAATCCAATTTCTTTTAATTCATCTAATACTGGTTGAGTTTTATACATACCGTATCTATAGATACATTCTTCTACTATCCATTTAAGTTCTTTTTTTCCAACAACAAAATTGATAAAAGGAAAATCGGGAATATGTTTTCTTATCGAATGATTGAATATTATTCTACCAATTGTTGTTATTATTTTATTTTCCTTAATTTCTTCTATTTTATTAGGACTATAAGCTATTTTTTGAAAATCTACTTTGTAGTAAACCCATTTATGTAAGGATTGTTTAAATTCAAAATATCTTCTTTGAGCTTCTTCATAAGAAGAGATATAAGTGTTAACATTTTCAGGAGTTCCTTGTTGGAAGGTTAACCAGAAAGCACCTAAAACCATATCCTGAGAAGGTACATTAGCAGGCTCCCCGTTAGCAGGTATTAACATATTATTAATTGATAACAATAAATTCCTATATTCTAGCATAGATTCTACAGAGAGAGGTATATGGACAGCCATTTGGTCTCCATCAAAGTCAGCATTATACGGTGCACAAACTAAAGGATGTATCTGAATAGCCTTAGTTTTTACAATCTTAGGATAAAAAGCTTGAATACTTAATCTATGCAAAGTAGGAGCCCTATTAAGTATTACAGGGAAATTTTCAATTACTTTCTGTACAGTACTCCATATTTCTGGTTTCTTTAATTCTAACATTCTTTTTGCTTTCTTTATATTATCCGTTTTACCTTCTTCTATTAATTTACTTATTATAAATGGTTTAAATAATTCTAAAACCATTTCTTCAGGTAAACCACATTCATAAAATTTTAGTTTTGGATTAACAACAATTACACTTCTACCAGAATAATCTACTCTCTTACCTAACAAGTTATATCTAAACCTTCCTTGTTTACCTTGAATATTATCAGAAAGTGATTTTAGCACTCTTCTATTAGATACTACAATAGGTTTTTTAGTTTTAGCGTTATCTATTAGTGCATCTATAGCTTTTTGAAGCATTCTTTTCTCGTTATTTATTATTATTTCTGGAGCTTGAATCTCTATCAATCTTTTTAGTCTATTATTTCTATTTATTATTCTTCTGTATAGATCATTTAAATCAGAAGAAGCAAATTTTCCACCTTCTAATTGTACTATTGGTCTCAATTCTGGAGGAAGTACAGGTAAAACTTCTAAAACCATCCATTGTGGTTTAACATTACCTTTTATAAATGAATTTATTATCCCCAATCTTTTTAATAATTTTTTGTCTGATTTATTGATTTTTAAAAGTTCTTTTATCTTTTTTCTTTCTTCTTCCAAATCTATTTTAGATAGCAGTTCTCTTATAGGTTCTGCTCCCGTTTCTAATTTAAAAAATATAGTAAAACGCTCAGATATCATTCTTACTACTTTCTGTATAAACTTAGAATCTATTTTTACAAATATATTCTCAATAAAGTAATCATACAAACTTAGAAGCTGTGATTCTACTTCCTTTATATCTTTTATAATTTCGTTTATTTTATCCTTAGCTTTCTCTTTTAATTTATAATTCGAATAATAATCGTTCTTAAGTTGCTCATATTTAGAATACAACTCGAAATACTTGTTTTTCCAATCTCTTATATCTTGAGAGATCTTATCATCAAAATTAACATATATCTTTTGGATATTCTCGATAATATCAATTATACTTACAATTTCAGAAATAGATAATTTATACTCTATTAATTGAGAAACTAAATTCTTTATTTCTCTTATAAGATGTAGATTATCTTGTAGCAATTCTTGTTCTTCTTCTACTTTACTTAAGGAGGTTATTATTTCATTACATAAATTATACATTTTCTTTAAATCTTTAGAGGGGAATTTATAATTTTGTACAAAATCTATGTAGCTGGGATAATTTGCTGAAGATCCTACTATAGATTCCAAACTTCCTTCAAAAGGATAAACAATACTATTCAATACATTATCTACATCCTTCTTTATTCTTTTAACTAAATTCTTATCTTTTACAGAATTCAATTTACTGGAAATTTCAAATTTAATTATCTTTTCAATTAATTCATTTTTACTTTTATACTTCAATAGTAGTTTTTCAATTTCATTGATAGTAACATTAAGGATTTTTTGAACTTCTTCTTTTACGTTTATAACTAAATTTAGTACTAAAATTTTTTCCTTTTCATATTTTTCAGTTTCATAAAGCAATTCTTTTTCTTCATTTTTAAATATTTCTTTGAATGCTACCTTATAGAGTAATCTTTGGATTTCTAGATATCCTTTATATCCTTTA
>CALFWH010000105.1 GCA_937927985.1 uncultured bacterium
TTTAAGTGTAAATGAGGGAGCTATTAAATTTTTAGGTAAGCCTAATTATGGTTATAGCTGGCCTAAATTAACTCAATGGTGGATAAAAATAAGAAATTTTTTTGATAATTACGGATTTTCTTTTAATAAGAAATTGAAAGATTTACCTAATGATTTTATTAATATTTTAGTGGAAGGGGATCAAAATTTTGAAGGTTTAAAGTTTTTCCTATCTGATTTATACTACAATTATGATTTTGATTTGGGTGAAGTTGTTTTTGAGAAAGTGTGTCCCAAATGTAATGGTTATCGATTAAATACTAATGCTCTTTCTGTTAAACTTAAAGTTGCAGATAAATTTATTAACATAGGTCAATTATCTTCTCTTAGTATACAGGATTTATACAAAACGTTGGATTCACTTGATATTAGGGAAAAAGAAAGGGTTTTGGTAGATAATTTAATTCAGGAAGTAAAAAAAAGATTAGAATTTTTAATAGATATAGATTTGTGGTATTTGGATTTATATAGGACGATGGGTAGTTTATCAACTGGAGAGGCTCAAAGGGTAAAAATAGCTTCTTTATTGTCTTCAAATTTGTCTGGAGTTACCTATGTCTTAGATGAGCCTTCAATAGGTTTGCATCCTTATAATATCTCTAAAATTATTGATAGTATAAAGAAGCTTAAAAAATTAGGGAATACAATTGTTGTTGTGGAACATGATTCAGAAATTATAAAAAACGCTGATTATTTTGTAGAATTAGGTTTTGAAGGTGGGAAAAATGGAGGATATTTAATTCAAGCAGAATATGTTTCTAATATAAAAAACTCCCCAACTTTCGATTATGTAAATAAAAAATCTTTTGTAGGTTATATTCCAAAAGACTACGGTAAAGAAGATTTTTTATTTTTTAAAGGTTTAAATTTAAATAATTTGAAAAATGTTGAATTTAGCTTACCTTTGAATAGATTGGTTGTAATAACGGGAGTTTCTGGAAGTGGTAAAAGTTCTGTTTTGAAAGCTATTTATAAGATTTTACGAGGAGAGGAGGGATACGGTTATTTTGAGGGGGAATTTAAGGGAGATGTCTTTATGGTTGATAGCTCTCCAATAGGGAAAACCCCAAGATCTTGTTTAGCTACTTACACTAAAGTATGGGATGAAATAAGAAATATATTTTCTAATTTACCAGAATCCAAAAGGTTAGGTTTTAGCTCATCTAAATTCAGTTTTAATACCCCAGAAGGTAGATGTGATAAATGTAAAGGAGAAGGATTTATAAAAGTAGATATGAATTTTTTGCCAGATATTTATGTCAAGTGTGAAGCTTGTCAAGGTAAGAGATATAGTTTTGATAGCTTAACAGTGAAATTTAATAGATATACTATTGCTGATATATTAGATTTAACGGTAGATGAATGTATAAGTTTATTTGAGGGGTTTAGTAAGGTTGTTAATAAACTAAAGTTTATAAGTAAGATAGGGTTGGGATATATGAAGTTAGGACAGATCTCTCCTACCTTCTCTGGTGGTGAAATTCAAAGAATAAAACTTGCTCAAGAATTGACTAAAAGGAATATAACAGGTAATATTTATTTATTAGATGAACCAACTACTGGATTGCATTTCAAAGATATTGAAAAGTTGTTAGATGTTTTTTATGAGATATTGAAAAAAGGTGCTACTCTTGTTATTGTTGAGCATAATTTAGATGTAATAAAGAACGCTGATTGGGTTATAGACGTGGGACCAGAAGCTTCCAATAAAGGAGGAGAAATTCTATTTTACGGAAAATTAAGTGATTTTATCAATAGTTCTGTTAAATCTTTTACCAAAGATTTTTTAAAAAATTATCTTTGTAAAGAAGGATTTTTAGTAAAAAATGTATAATATTTATAAATGTGACTAATTTTCTAAGTCGTTTTTTTTATCAGTTTAATTCTTACAACCTTACTTTATGATCAAGAATTTTCTTTTTTATTGAATTTTGAATATTAGCTCTTGATTTAGGAAGGGGGTATAATAATGGAAAATGTTTTAGTATTAGGTAGATGGAAGGATTACGAGTTTCCTAAGTTACCTGATTTACTAAATATCCCAAGAAAATCTTTTGAATGGTTAATCAACGAAGGATTGGATAGTGCATTTAGAGATTTTTTCCCCATAGAGACAGATAAATACATTGTTGAATATATTGGTTGTAGAACAGGTAGTGTTAATATTAATGATATACAATCTGCTAAGTATACTTTGAAAACCTATTCAGTGCCTATTTATGTTAAACTAAGAATAGTAGAAGTAAAGAGAAAACAAAAAGAAGATAAAACAGTAACTGAAGTAGTCAAAATAGTCGATGAAGATGAACTTAAATTCTTCGATTTACCCATGTTAACTGATAGAGCCACCTTTATTGTAAACGGTACAGAAAGAGTTTTTATAAATCAATTAATAAGATCTCCTGGAGTATATTTCTTCAGAGAAGAAGTAGAAAAAACATCGGTATATAAAACCACTGTTATACCTTCTAAAGGAAGTATAATAGAATTAGAAACTGAACTTCAAGAAAAATTTTATCCAGAAAGAGAAATAGAAAAAATAAAAACTAATAATTTCTTGAGAGTTAAATTAGATAAGAAAATAAAATTCACATTTGTAACATTACTTAAATCTTTGGGATTCAATAATGAAGAAATATTAGAGGAATTAGTTTGTAAGTATGTTGCAAGAGAATATAAAGTCAATGTTGATCAAAATTTGATTAAAAAAGCTGAAGAATACATAATAGAAAATGGTAAAATAGATGAGTTTATAAATGAAGTTTTGGTTCCTTATATCTATGAAAAGGTAAAAAATAAAACTGAATTAACTTATGAAGAATTCTTAGATAATTTTCAAACAAAGCATAAATATTTACCTTATATTTTCACTCTTGTTTTTAATACCATTGAAAGAGATATAAAGAGAAATAAGATATTTGGGGCTGAAGAGCAAGAAAAAGCAATGAGATTAATCCACAGAAGAATGGTAGGTGAAAACGCAGTAAATGTCCCAATCGAAGTAATAAAAGATCAAATTTTCCCATATTTTAGTAAAGAAAAGTACGACCTTTCTATTGCTGGAAGATACAAATTAAACCAAAGAATGGAATATGACCTAGTATGTTGGAGATGTGGACAAATAAATAAAAGGGGACAGATAAATTGTCAAAATTGCTCAGAAAAACTATTCTATAGCACTATCTTACTTGATGGAGTTAGATGTAATAATTGTCTAGGATATAATTATCTAGATAGTTTACTAAAGTACGAAGGGAAAAAAGGTAAAATTAAATTTAATTGCCAACACTGTGATAACGATCTATCAGATAAAGTTTTAGTAAAATTCGATGATGGAAGTACATATAAACTAAATGAACTTAATTTTGATGGTAACTATCTAATATCACCTGATGGTAATTCTAAAATATTATTAAAATCATTTGTTTACA
Organism: uncultured bacterium; assembly: GCA_937927985.1. Lineage (GTDB taxonomy): Bacteria > DRYD01 > DRYD01 > DRYD01 > DRYD01 > DRYD01. The sequence continues at coordinate 3,471 of CALFWH010000105.1, forward strand.
AGGAATGGATTAATTTAATGAGATTACATCTAGAGTTTATAGAACACAAGAGGACAGTTGACGATACTAATAGTTTAGCTAATAGGAGAGTTAGACCAATAGGCGAACATTTATATAACGTTATAAAGGCTGGTTTGTATAAGTTTTCAAAATTAGTTAAGGATAAACTAACTCAATTTGCTTCTGATGAAAATAAATTAAGGGTTTTTGATGTTGTAAATCCTAAACCTATAGCTGGAATAATTAAAGTATTCTTCGCACAGAATTCATTATCTCAATTTTTAGATCAAACTAATCCGCTTTCTGAACTAACTCATAAAAGAAGGTTATCTTCTTTAGGAGTAGGAGGTATACAAAGAGAGCAAGCTAATTTTGAGATCAGAGATATTCATTGGAGTCATTACTCAAGAATTTGCCCTGTGGAAACACCAGAAGGCCAAAATATAGGATTGATAACTTCTCTTACCAGTTACGGAAGCATTAATTATCCTTTTGGGTTTTTAGTTGTACCTTATTATAAGGTTAATAATGGAGTAATAGATTTTAGTAAGATTCATTACTTAGATGCCTTAGAGGAGGAAAACTATAAATTAGCTCCTGCAGATACTCACTTTGATCTAAAAACAGGTCAAATTTTACAAGATGAATTGAATGTCAGATATAAAGGGACTTTTACTTTAGTAACAAAAGAGGAAGTAGATTACATAGAGATAAGCCCTATTCAGATATTATCCATTTCTGCTTCTCTAATTCCTTTTATAGAGAATGATGATATAAATAGAGCACTTATGGGAGCAAATATGCAACGTCAATCAGTACCATTGATTTCACCAGAAAAACCCTTAGTATTCACAGGAATGGAAAAAATAGTAGCTTTAAATAGCGGATACTCTGTTTTAGCCAAAAGAAAAGGAAAGGTTGTTTATGTAGATTCTCAAAGAATTATTGTTAAAAATGATAATGGAGATCACGATGTTTATGATTTAAAAAAATATGTTATTACCAATAGTGCTACTACCATAAATCAAAAAGTTTACGTTGATTTAAATGATGAGGTAGAAGAAGGACAAGTTTTAGCTGCTGGTTTTGCTATAGATAAAGATGAGTTAGCCTTGGGAAAAAATGTTTTAGTTGCTTATATGCCTTGGGAAGGATTTAATTTTGAAGACTCAATCATATTTAGTGAAGAATTACTAAGAAAAGATTATTTTACTAGTATACATATAGAAAGCAAGGAAACTGTTGCTGTCCAAACCAAACAAGGACCAGAATTGATAACAAGAGATATAGGAAATATCTCTGAACAAGCTGTAAAAGATTTAGATGAAGAAGGGGTTATAAGAATAGGAGCAGAAGTAAAACCTGGTGATATACTAGTTGGTAAAGTAACACCTCAAAGTGAAACAGAATTAACCCCCGAAGAAAGATTACTACAAGCTATATTCGGTAAAAATGCAAGAAATGCAAAAGATACCTCTTTAAGAGATTCTCCTGGAATGTACGGAAAAGTCATAAGAACCTTTATTTTTAAACCAGAAGAAGTAGAAACTGAAAATCAAAACTTACTAAAAAGAGTTTTAATTCATATCGCTCAAAAAAGAAATATAAAAGTAGGTGATAAAGCAGCTTTAAGACATGGAAATAAAGGTGTTATCTCTCTAATAGCTCCAATAGAAGATATGCCATTTATGGCAGATGGCACACCAATACAAGTTATACTTAATCCTTTAGGAGTACCTTCAAGAATGAACATAGGACAAATATTTGAAGCTCATTTAGGACTAGTATGTAAATTACTTAATATTAGAATAAAAGTACCATCATTCTCTTCATTAGATGTAGAAACCATAAAAAATTTACTTAAAAAAGCCTTACAAGAACAATACAAAATGCTAAAGCAAGATAAATTCAGAAATTATGATCCTTATGAAATGTTGATAATTCTAATGAGACATAGTGGATATACTGTAAAAACTTTATTAGATAGAATGAATATAAAAGATATATCAAAGAGATTAGAAATTAAAGGTAAGGCTCCTAAGGATCTTAGTAGAATCTTCACAGTAAGGGATTTTACAATAGAGGAAGTAGAGAAAGCTTATGATTTAATAATTGATGATTTAAGCAAAGGTAAATTTGTTTTATATGATGGTAAAACTGGAGAACCTTTTGATAGGCCTATAACTGTTGGATATGTATATTTAATGAAGTTGATACATATGGTTGATGATAAGATACATGCAAGATCTTTGGGCCCCTATTCGTTAATAACAAAGCAGCCGTTAGGAGGAAGAGCTCAAAACGGTGGACAAAGATTTGGAGAAATGGAAGTATGGGCTTTGGAAGCTTATGGAGCTGCTTACTCACTTCACGAAATGCTTACCGTAAAATCTGATGACGTGATAGGTAGAAATAGAGCTTATGAAAGTATAATAAAAGGTAAACCATTTAGATTCGTAGGTATACCTGAAAGTTTTAAGGTCTTAGTAAAAGAATTGCAAGCTTTGGGATTAGATATAGAAATATATACAGATAAAAATCAAACAGTTATACCAAAAAGTTTTGAGATTTTTGAATCTGAAGAAGAAATTATTTCCATATAAAGAAGGGAAGGTGTTAACTCTATGACCTTAACTTTTAATAATATTAACTATATTAGAATATCTTTGGCTTCGCCTGAAAGAATAAGGGAACTATCATATGGAGAAGTAAAAAAACCAGAAACTAAAAACTATAAAACTTTTAAACCAGAAAGAGATGGATTATTTTGTGAGAAAATATTTGGTCCAGAAAAAGATTATGAATGTTCCTGTGGTAAGTATAAAAGAAAAAAATTAAAAACTAAAGGTATAATATGTGATAAATGTGGAGTAGAGGTAACTAAATCTGATGTCAGAAGAGAAAGGATGGGGCATATAGAACTTGCCTCACCTGTAGTACATTTCTGGTTTTTACAAGGTAATCCAGGAATAATCTCTATTCTACTTGATCTAGAAGATAAACAAGTTAAAGAAGTAACCTATTTTGAATCTTTCGTTTGTACAGATGTAGATATATCCAATGTTAATAAATTAATATTTCTGGTTAAGCTTGGTTATATAAACAAAAGAAAAGAATTGGTAGAAAAATTGGAAAAAATATACCATAATCTTAAAGGTAATGAAGTTGTAGATAAAGCTTTTGATTTTATTAATAAAGTAGGTAATTTTCTAATAGAAAATTCTACTATCTTTCAAATGGATTCTAAAAAAATAGAAAAATTAGAAAGAAAACTGGATGAAGATTATGCTTTATTAACTAAAAAACTCTATTCTGAAGCAAAAAAGAACAAAGAAATAAACGAATTCATAAAGATTTTTGAAAATTTGGAATACCTTGATAAAGGTAGGTATGATAAAGGATATAAAGGATATTTAGAAATCCAAAGATTACTCTATAAAGTAGCATTCAAGGAAATATTTAAAAATGAAGAAAAAGAATTGCTCTATGAAACTGAAAAATATGAAAAAGAAAAAATTTTAGTGCTAAATTTAGTTATAAACTTAAAAGAAGAAGTCCAAAAAATCCTTAATGTTACTATTA
>CALFWH010000106.1 GCA_937927985.1 uncultured bacterium
ATGTACAGTATAAGTTTTCTGATGCTTTCTTAGGATGGGCTCATTATGAAAGCCTAACTCAAAAGGAAGCAGCAAGAGATATGGACGGAGTAGTTAATAACGCTACAATAAAATGGGGATGGTATGAACCAATATTTGGAACCCAAACAGCTGATCTTGGTCTTAATAACGGAGACGTAGTAAAGAAAGGTGAAATAAGAACACTTAATGTTGGATTCAATTATAAATTCCAAGGTGGAAAATATGATTTTACAGGACAATACTACTCTACAGATGTAGAAAGAAAAATACCCGCAGTAGCCGCTAACTCAGGGGATAATATAGATTACAATGTAAAATCATATGATTTACTATTTAGGTATATGGCAAACGAAAAATGGACTTGGCATATAGGATATAATTCAGTAGAAAGTGAAGGAAAATTCTTCCAACAAGAAAATGCTGCAGGATTTAGCGGAGAAAATATGGCTTGGAAAGCTGATGCACTAAGAATAGGAATGGACTGGAAAGTTAGTGAAGATGTATCTTACTTTGCAAATTACAGATTCCTGAATTTCGATACCAAAGGATTCACAGATAACCAAGGTGTTATAACAATAGACAACGGAGATTGGAAAGGAAATCAATTGTGGTTTGGTGCTAGAGTTAAATTCGGACAAAGATAAAACCACATACCTATTAAAATAAACCCAAAGGGGAAGGATTTTCCTTCCCCTTATTTTTTATGAGTTACAAAGATATTTTAAACCAATACGCTTTCATTCAAAACAAAGAAGAATTTTGGCAAAAATTAATAAACTGCAAAAATTCTTTTTTTAGAATAAATACTCTAAAAGCTAGTAAAGAAAAGATTTTAAAAGCTTTGAAAAATTACTCAGGTCTAGAATTTGAAGAAATAAATTTGGTTGAAAATTTTTATGTTTTAAAAAAGGGCAATATAAGCAAAAAGCCTGAACACATATTTGGATATGTTTATATTCAAGATCTAGCGTCTGGATTAGTGGTTGATTCTTTCAGTAAAAATAAAGAAGCTACTAAGGATTCAGTAATTATTGATTTATGTGCTTGTCCTGGGGGTAAAACTACTTTACTTGCAGATTTATATAGAGATTGTGTAATAATTGCTAATGATTTAGGAAGTGATAGAATAGGAGCTTTAGTACATAACATCCAAAGAATAGGGGCTTTGAATTGTATAGTTACTCAATGTGATGCAAAATTTTTCCCTTACATAAGGGATAAAAGTATCTTGCTAATTTTAGTTGATGCACCTTGTAGCTCTGAATCTAATCTTGATAACTACTATGAATACAATATAAATAAACATTATAAATTTGTACAATATGTAACAAAATTGCAGTACGAAATACTTAAAAGAGCTATAGAAATTTCTAACCTAGATACAGAAATAGTTTATTCAACTTGTACTTTTAATCCCTTAGAAAATGAAGTTATAGTGGACAAATTTGTTAAACAAGGTATGATTAAAATAATTCCAATAGAAAATTTTTCAAAATGGCAAAATTTTTTTGAAGATGTTAAATCTGGTTTAGTTAGTTATGATTCAATGGAGTTTGATTTAAGCTTAAAAAATAGTGTAAGAATATATCCTGGATTAACTAGGGGTATGTTTATAACCAAAATATTGCCATCTTTCGATTTAAAGGAAGATTTGAGAATTAATTCTTATTGTGTTTTAAGGCAGTTAGAAGAAAATGTATACTCCCAAGGTTTCCCCTTGAAAAAAATTGATCCTAGTTTCATTTATGAATTTTTAAAATTTTTCACAGAAAATGAAGAATTTGTAAATAGTTTAAATTGGTTTTATAAAGATAAGGGTAATAAAAAAATAGAGGATATATATGTAAGCTCAATTGATAAGTTTGTAGTAAAAGAAAAGGGACCTTTAAAAGTTGAATATTTTGGATTAAAAGCCTTTAAATTCTACAAACCATTAAATACCTATAAACCTACTAGTTTGTTTTTAACTATTTTGAACAATTATTTAAGTAGTAATTACGTTGAATTGAAATTCGATTTTAAAGTTTTAAAAAGATTTTTATTAAGAGAAGAGATTCTTTTAGATGATTTAATTGATTATAAAGTAAGTAATAACTATCCTTTTGTAGCTGTTAAATTTAATGGATTAGTTATAGGTTGTGGATTGGTGAAAGGAAAGAATGTTTTTAGTCAGATACCAACAAGTAGAGCTAATCTAATTTTGAATTCAATGATGTAATTATCCAAATGATTATCAAGGGGATAATATGATTATCTAAGTGTTGGTACTTGAGGGATGAATATGTTAGATTGGTCTATACCGATATTTATTCCTATAGTGGGGAGGGCTTTTAAGTAGGCGTAGAGGTAAATTTGTTTGAGTTGGCTTCTGTAAACTAGATAACTTACCCAACAGTGATTATCTTTTATTATAATGAAGTCTGTATAATCTATTTTTTGTGTGCGTGTATTGTAATTAAACCAAGTAGTTAACCTAAGATCTTCTCTTATATACCAATCTATATTTGTATTTATATTGCTTAGGAGTTTATTTTTGACGTCAAAAGTAGTGAATGTACTAAGGTAAAATTTTTTATTTGGAAAGTATTTTAGATTTATTGCAATGGGGTTTTGGATCCCTCGATTTAAATTGTAATTTGAAGATAAATTTAATTCAAAACTTTTACTATCTAGTAGGGTTAAACTATATGATAAATTTTGGTATTTACCAGTAAAATCTGCAAATATGGGTGCAAAACCTTTACCAAAATTATAAACATAATTAATCTTTAACTTTATATTTTTTTTGTTTAGATTTATATTGGAGTTAAATGAATTTACATAAGAGGCGTGAAAATTTCTATCATAGTAGTATTTACCAGTATCATAAAAATTTTGTTTAAAGAAACCAGTTGTGTTCCAATTTAATTCTTTTCCTTTTATATGTGAGATATTGTAGTTAAGAAGGAATTGATATTTAGTAGTTTTCCTATTGAATCTTGGTTCTTCATACTTACCAAGAAACAATGAAGGTAATAGAGTTATTCTA
>CALFWH010000107.1 GCA_937927985.1 uncultured bacterium
GATTAATTCAGAATAAATCAATTGATTATTGGGTTAGTGAAAAGGTTAAACATATACTTTACAAACTACCGCTTACTGGGAGCTAGCGGTATATAAATCCCCAGTATTTTAGTTATATGAATATATTAGATAAACTGCTAACATTAGTTTACCAACAAAATGCAGATACTCTTTTCTTAATAGAAAGTATTCCTCCTTTTGTAAAATATAAAGATCAAAAAATATTAAATCTTGTAGATGAAGCTTTGGATATAGACAAATTAGAAGAAATTTTAAAAATTTTTATGAATGAAAGAGATAAGTTGGAACTTAAAAAAAATAGTTATTGGTTGGGTAACTATACTACCTATAATGGTTTACCTTTTAAAAGTATTGTTTTTTATCAAAAAGGGAAATTATCTATAATGTTTTATCCATTTGTAGTGGAAAATTTAAAATTAGAGAATTTAGACCTTCCTGATCAGTACACAGAAACTTTAAATAAGAATAAAGGATTAATAATAATTGGGGGACCTAAGAGAAGCGGAAAAACCACTATCTTAAATGCTTCTATTGAATATATTTTGCAAAATAGATCAGTTTTATTAGCAACTATTGAAGATTTTATAGAAAGGGAATTTTCTAATTCAAAAGGGATAGTTTATCAGTTTGTTATCGGTAAAGATTATAACTCTGTTAAAGATGCGATGGCTATAATCAGAAGATTAAAACCTGATATTGTCGTAATTCAAGAAATTATAAACTATGAATATTTAGAAACTGCAATTGATTTAGCTTTAAGTGGATTACTTGTTATTACTACTATCAATGCCGATGGAATAGTATCTATTTTGGAAAAAATTGCAGGTATGTCAGGTGATAATAAGGTAAACGTATTTAGATATTTATCACTAGTTTTAGAAGTAGTAATTAGCGGGAATTTATTTACTATGACTGATGGGAATATAAAATATGTTTATGATCTTTATTTTAATGATCCTGAGTTTACAAAACCTATGGCAAACATTGATATAAATGAAGTTTATTTGAAAATGGTAGAAAAGAGAGAAAAAGGATATAGAGTTCAAGAATACACCCTTAAAGCTTTAGTAAAGAAGGGAATTATAAAGGAAGAGGAAGCTCTTAGTAAAGTTTCAAGAGTTAATGATTTTAAGAGAATTATGCTTTCTCCTTACTAGGGGGTGTTTTTATGATTTTAGCTCCTATTATCTTAATCATTTTAGTAGCTATGTCTTATTTTGTTTTTAAGTTTTTTACTAATATACTGTGGATTTATTTTTTTATAGCAGTAGGATCGTTTTTAGGATTATTGTTTTTATTGTTTTTGGGGATGATAGATTTAGGATTTTCTGATGGTACAGTAACTCATGGTGATGGGGTTGCAGATAGTGGAGTTGGTACTGATGGAGCAGTAGATGGTGGGGCTTCCACAGGTAATAGTTTTTCACTATTTTTTATTTCTCCTAGTAGTTTTCTTATAATTTCCTCTTTATTTGGTTCATTTGGTATAATATTTTATAATAGCTTATTTTTTATATCTTCTAATGTTAGGGATTTTTTATCCATTATTTTAGCTTCAGTCTTATCTCCACTGGTTTATGGGTATGTTATAAGAATTTTGTTTAGATTTTTGAAAACTACTTCTATGGTAAAAAGTATGAATTACTATGAAGGCAAGGAAGCAGAAGTTTTGTATGATATACCTTCTGAAGGGTTTGGAAAAATTAACGTTAAAACTGAGGATAAGTTTGAACAGATTTTAGCTAAAAGCGAGGACGGATCTCAGATTCCTGCTGGTAGTATTGTTAGAATTAAAAAGTACACTGGTACTTTTGCTATTGTTGAAAAATTATAAAAACTTTAAAGAGGTGAAGGTTTTATGATTAAAAGAAGAATATCTAGGGTTGTTAAGATAGGGGATGTTTTAATAGGTGGGGGTAATCCTGTAGTAGTCCAGAGTATGGTAAAATGTCCTACTGAAGATATAGAGGAAGTTTTGAGACAGTTAAAGGTTGCAAAGGAATTGGGTGCAAAGGTTATGCGTATTGCTGTACCAGATAAGCAAGCTGCAGAAGCCCTTAAAAAAATAATTCCTTATTCTCCTTTGCCCTTAGTAGCGGATATACATTTCGATTATAAACTTGCTTTAATGGCAATTGAGGCTAAGGTAAGTGCTTTAAGAATAAATCCTGGTAATATCCTTGATTCTAATCAAGAAAATCTTACCAGATATGATAAGCTTGAACAAGTTGTAAAAGCAGCTAAAAATAGTAATATCCCAATAAGAATAGGAGTTAATAGTGGTTCTCTACATCCAAAGTATTTAGAAAAGTATGGTTATCCTACTTATGAAGCTCTTGTTGAATCTGCTATAGAAGAAGTACAAATTTTAGAGAAAATGGGATTTTACGATATAAAAATTTCAGTGAAAAGTAGTAATGTAGAAGATATGATTTCAGCTTATATGCTGTTAGCTTCAAAAGTACCTTATCCTTTACATTTGGGTGTTACTGAATCAGGTAGTGGAATAAGTGGTTATGTTAAAAGCTCTATCGGAATAGGAACTTTATTATATCATGGAATAGGTGATACTATTAGAGTTTCTTTAACTTCTTCTATTGAAGAAGAAATTAAATTGGGTTACGAAATATTGAAAGCTTTAGGATATGAAAAAAGGGGAGTAGAACTTATAAGTTGTCCCACTTGTGGTAGATTAGAAGTTAATCTTTTTGATCTAGTTGATAAGGTGAAAAAAGAGATTGAAAATGTACAAGAAAACATTACTGTAGCTGTTATGGGATGTGTAGTTAATGGCCCAGGTGAAGCTAGAAAAGCTGACATAGCAGTAGTTGGAGGTAAAGGAAAAGGTATAATCTATAGAAAAGGTAAAATGGTAAAAGTTGCTCAAGAAAATCAAATTATAGAAGCATTTAAAGAAGTATTAAATCAGGTTATAGAGGAAAAAAAGCAAGAGGAGATTAAGGTATGAGTTACTTAGCTTTTGTAAGTATAACTCCTATAGGCAAAGGAGAAAGCGTGTCTCACGAAGTAGCAAAAGCTTATAAAGTTATAAAAGAAAGTGGGTTAAATTATCAATTGACATCTATGGGAACTATTATGGAATCTGATAATATAGAGGAAATTTTTCAGATTCTGAAAGAGGCTATACAAACAGTGGAAAAAGACAATAACAGAGTAAGTGTTATTATAAAGTTGGATTGTAGAAAAAATTTTTCTAACAGAATTGATAAAAAAATAAAAAGTGTTATTGAAAAATTATAATAAAATTGTCCTTTTTGTAAGGAAATATAATATTGATGTTTTTGTATTTTATAGTTTAGTAGTTTTTGTTTTTTTTTTGAATGTAAAGAATCATATTATAGGTAGTGCTGATAGTTACAATCAGTTTTTACCGTTAAGGGTTTTTTATAGTGAAGTTTTGAAAAGTGGGGATTTTCCTTTATGGTATCCTTATCAAGCTCTGGGGTTACCTTTTCTGGGGATAGTTCAAGCAGGAGGATTATATCCTTTAAACTTAATTTTATACAAATTTTTTGATCCTTTCTGGGCTTATAATTTTAGTATTTATTTACATTTTGTTTTAAGTCAGTTTTTTGGTTTTCTTTATTCTAATTATCTTTACAATAAAATTGGCTTAAGTAGGATTTTTGCTGTTTTTAGTGGTTTTATTTTTGGGTTAAGTGGATTTAGTATTAGTCATGTAGATTTTGTTCCTTTACAAAATTCTTTACCTTATTTACCATTGGGATTATTATTTTTGAATATTATTATTGATAACTGGAAAAATGTTAGATTGATTGATAATTTGAGGTATAATTTTGTATGGTTAATGGGTTTAAGTTTAAGTATGGGGTATCAATTTTTAGCTGGTTATCCTCAGGCATTTTTATATACTTTTATTTTTTATTTCTTGTTTGTTTTGTTTAGTAATTATAGGTTAGTTTGGGTTATTTTTTTTGCTTTTTTGCTTAGTTTTCCAATTATTTTTATTTCTGTTTATGAGGTTATTATTTTAAGTAGTTTATCAATTAGGAATTATATAAATTTTGAAACTTACAATCAGGGTAGTTTACCGTTATATGCTCTGATTAATCAGGTTATACCTTTTATTTTTGGTGGTAGTGTAAGTAATCCTAATTATTATGGACCTTCTACTGGTACTATTTCTTTTGAGTTTTTAGCTTACATATCTTTTTGGGCTTTACCATTAGCTATTTTTGCTTATTTAAAAATTTTTAGTTCTAATGAGAAGATTTTTAGTTTGTATAAAATTTTTAAGGTTTTGGGATTAGTTGGTATAGTGTCTTTTGTTTTAGCTTTGGGTAAGTATAATTTAGTTTTACATTATTTACTTTTTGATGTGCCTTTTTATTCTAAAGTTAGAGTAGTTGCTAGACATTTGATGGAGATAAGTTTTATACAATCTGTTTTTATACCGTTAGCTTTGTACTATATTTTAAGTTCTAAGAAGGATTTGTATAGATTTTTTAAGGTTTCTTTTTATACTTATGTATCGGTTATTTTGATTTCAGTGTGGTTTTTTATCAATCCTGAAGTAGGTAAAAATTTGTCAAAAATTAGTATCATTAGTGTTGATTTGTATTTTCCTTTGCTTCTAGCTATTGTTTTTTTAGTTGTCTTGTTTTTGCATTATGGATTTAGATTTTTTAGCTTAAGGGAAACTATTTTTTTTATTTTTTTTGTATTTTTTCTAAATAGTTGGTTTGTTTTTAATAATATAAGTCCTTCTTATCTTTCTGGTTGGTGGGGTAGGAGAGAGAATGTAGAGAGTTATATTGACTATATTGGTAGATTAGATAGTGATTATAGGATATGTTATTTTACAGGTTTTCCTATTTTGTTTAATGCTGTATCTAATAGAGCTATGCTTAATTATTATGAGCCTGTTATACCTTTTGATTTTGTGAAATTTTTCAATATTTGGATGAATGGTAGTTTTTTAAGTCCAAATGATTACTTTTTTATTTTAAACAATTCTATTTTAAGTGCTTTTTCGGTAAAATATTTATTTATTAATGATGAGTTTAAAAATAAATACAGAAATTACATTAGTTTAGATTCTTTGGTTTCGGTACCTGTTAAGAATTTAGATTTTGAAAAAAGACAATATAAATTTAATGATTTTAGTCAAATAGCCAGGAATTCAAACAATTTAACTTTTGATATGATTAATAACAGTATTATATTAAGAAATAATTCGAGAATCAATTTGAAGTTTGAAAATAGTGTTTTTAATAAGTTTATTTTAGTTTTTTTTAAATCCAAGGTTAGTCGGATGAATTGGTTTTATAGGTATAAAAGATTAATTTTGGGGTTAAATGATGGAATAGGAATCGAGTTAAAGAATAATGATAGAGTTTTGGGTTACTATTTTGTAAATGGTTATTATATAGCTAACGATAAATGGGAGGGTTTTGTGATTCCTTTTTTTATTGATTTTGATAGAATGTCTGATTTTGTCGATTTAACTGTTAGTATTTATCCTGTTTATAGTTTAGAAAGATTTTATGAAATCAAGGATTTAGAAATTATTAGTTTCCCCTTGAAAGTTGTTAATTTATTTGATAATCAGATAAAGAAGGCTTATATTTATAGTAATAGTTTTATGGGATATGATTTATATATTAATTATCAAAGCTTACCATTGGTGTATTCTCCTTCTAAAGTTCATGTTTATAGTGAGCTATATGAAGTTAAATATGGTTTATCTAATTTGAGTGTAAATCCTATTGAAAGTGCTTTTATTCTTTACGATTCTGAAAATCATAATTTTAATTATCAAATTAAAAAGTCTGGAATTTCTAAGGTTAAGGTAAGGATTTTGGAGAAAAAATGTAATTATGTAAAAATAGGTTATATTGTTGATGGGGAAGGGTTAGTAGTTTTTAATGATATGTATTACAGGGGGTGGGTTGTAAGGGTTGATGGTAAAAAACAGAAAATTTTGAAGGTTAATGGTTTTGTTAAAGGTGTATGGGTAAAAGGAGAAGGAGAAAGAGAGGGGAAAATAGAATTTATATATCAACCTTTTGATAAATTATTGCTTATGTTTAATATTGTTTTAATTTATGGTTATTTTTTAGTTTTTATACTCTTTTTGCTCCTGCGTAATGTTGTCTATAGTAGCTTTCAGATAAAGAGCTAACTATTACTCCTTTTCTTGAATTTGCTGCGTGGACGAATTTACCATTACCTATGTATATTCCTACATGTGATATTCCTGGGCAATATGTGTTAGCAAAGAAAACAAGATCTCCTGGTTGGAGTTGATTTGGTGGTACTGGTGTACCAACTTTGAATTGTTGATCAGCTGTTCTTGGAAAGTTGATTCCTCTTTGTTTGAAAACCCAATAGACTAATCCTGAGCAATCAAAAGCATTTGGTCCTGCAGCTCCAAATATGTAGGGTTTTCCAACTTGTTGTAGTGCTAGTCCTACTACACTTCCATTACCTGTACCTATTGTGTTGATTAAATTTTGTGGGTTTATAGTATTGTAGGTATTGAAAGGAATTGAGGGGATATTGAATGGGCTACCTATGTTTGGATTAGGACCTACACCTAGACTGTTTGGATCAGAGCCTATACCCAGACCGTTTGGATTAGGGCCTATACCTAGACCGTTTGGATTAGGGCCTATACCTAAATTGTTTGATGTAGAAGGTCCTAGAAAGTTGTTATGATTTGATTGGTAACTTGTAATTAAGGACAATAATAGAATTATTAGGGATATTAGTAGGTTACTGGTGGCTATATTGTTTAAATTATTATTTGAAAAAGGGTCTGAAAAACCTAGTGACATAGGACTTAGCTGCTGATTTGGAAAATAAGTATTGTTAAATAGATTTGATATAGGAAAATTGGGAAAATTTGTAAAATTTACAGCATTTGATAAGTTTAGATTATCAATTGGCTGATAAGTATTCATTTGATAAACTCTGTTGTAAGGAAAGGTTGGAAAATTTATGTTTAGATTTGGGTATAGGTAACTATTGATAAGCATCTTATATCACCTCCCGTGAATATTTATGTTTTATTTAGTTTTTTAGTCAACATATTTTTTGTAAATAATGTTAATAAAAATGGATTAATTGTAAAATTATTTTAAATAGCAGGAGTTGGGTAAGTTAGCTAGAATAAAAATAAAAAGTAGGTTTTGGATTGCCGAGGTAGCTCAGGAGGTAGAGCAGCGGACTGAAAATCCGTGTGTCCCCAGTTCGACTCTGGGCCTCGGCATACCTAATCTCAATGACTAGATTAGTTAAACTAAATGGTAAACAACCTTTACCCATTGAAACTACAAATAAAAAAGTTTGGATATGTACTTGTGGGCTAAGTGATAAATTCCCTTATTGTTCAGGTAAACATAAATTCATCCAAGATGAAGATGATAATGTTTTGTATATGTATGATGAAAATTTAAAAAGAAAAGAAGTAAAAGAAATATTATTTTATGAAGAATGACAAAGTGGTTATCTGGTTATTACGAAGAGAATATAATTTATGCTGCTGAAATAATAAAGTCTGGGGGATTAGTAGCTTTTCCAACTGAAACTGTTTATGGGTTAGGAGCAAATGCTTTAGATAAAATTGCAGTAGCTAAAATATTTGAAGTAAAGAATAGGCCAGACTTTGATCCTTTAATTGTCCACATTTCAAAAAAGGAAGATATTTTTTTGTATGCAGAGAATGTATCTGAAGATGTTAAAAAATTGATTGATATTTTTTGGCCAGGGCCTTTAACAGTAGTATTACCTAAAAAAGATGTTATTCCTGATATTGTTACTGCAGGTTTAAAAACAATTGCCTTAAGGATGCCTAAAAATAGTATTGCTTTAAAATTAATAAGTTATTCTAAAGTTCCTATAGCTGCTCCTAGTGCTAATCCTTTTGGATATATTTCTCCTACTTCTGCTTTTCAGGTAGCTGAAACACTTAATAAAAAAATAGATTGTATATTGGATGGGGGGAAGTGTGAATTTGGTCTTGAATCTACGGTTTTAGCTTTTCAAGAAGATGGTATATTCTTGCTAAGACCAGGTGCTTTAGAAATTGAAAAAATAGAAAAAGTTATTAACAAAACCATAAAAATATATAGTGGTAATCAAATAAATAGTCCTGGTCAATTAAAAAAACACTATAGCCCCCATAAAAAAACTATCCTGATTTACCCTGAACAATCACTTAATAAACAACAAAAAGACTCTAAATTATTACAAAAATTGCAAAATCTAAAAGACAAAGTCCATGATTTACAAAAAATTTTTCTACTTTTACCTTCAAAAGATATAATAGATAATTATCAAGAAATTTTACAAATGAATTTTGGAAAAATTGATTATTTTTCTGAAAATTTTGATTTAAGAGTTATAGCTTCTAGTTTATTTGAAAAGCTTTATTTAGCTGATAAAAGTGATATGCATTTTATTGTAATTGTAGGTATAGAAAAGCAGGGATTAGGTATTTCCATTATGAATAGACTAGAAAAAGCTGCAGAAGAAAAAATTTAGTAGTAATCTATGTAAACGATCAATAAAGCAATGGTGGTGAAAAATTTTAAAATTAGTTTTTTTTTTCTCTTACTTTATTTTTTTATTAATTTGAATTTTTCATTTTGTCAAGATTCTATAGTTAAAAATT
>CALFWH010000108.1 GCA_937927985.1 uncultured bacterium
TATAGTCTGTACACTATTTTTCCCAAAAGTTTTAGTTCCTATAATTATAATTTTCTCCTTAAGGTAATCTTTAACACATTGGGCTAATAGTTCTGAAGCACTAGCAGTATAAGAATTAACAATTATAACTACTTTATCAAAATCTATCTGTTTTTTATATTCAGTATAGAAAACTTTTTCTACTTTTCCTTTTCTTTTTAATTTCACAGCTTCTCTATTAGGACCTATAAAATAAGAAAGGATATTTATTGCTTCATTTATCAATCCCCCACCATTATTTCGCAGATCTATGATAAAAGTTTTGGGTTCCCCGTATTTTTTATAAGCATCCAAAAAATCTTTTGCAGTACCATTACTAAAAGTTTTTATGTTAAAAATCACATTTCCATCTTTATTGATAACCTTGACACTTTTTATATGTATTATTTTTCTTGTAATATTAAATTCCATTATTTGATTACCACGTTTTATGGTTAACTTAACATTAGTATTTTCTGGTCCTCTTATCATAGATTGTACAGTATCTAGGGATAAATTAGTTACGTCTTTATCGTCTACTTTGATTATTTTATCTCCAGGTTCTATACCAGCTTCCTTTGCAGGTGCTTCCTCGAAAACTTCAACAACTGTTATCTCCTTTTCATCCTTATTCCTAAACATTACAATTCCAACTCCACTATAATTACCAGCTTGTATGTTTTCCTTAAAAAAATTATACTCTTTAGGTCCCATATACTCAGTATATCTATCTAAAGCAGAACAATATGATTGAATAGCAAACTTCAAAAATCCTTCCTTTTTTAGAATTAAATTATAAAAATTCTTGTAAATATCGCTTTTACTTTCTTTAATCTTCTCTATATCACTTGATTTAATTTCATTATAGATTAAATTATAATAATTTTCGAATTCATTTAATTGATCTTTAATAGTAGAAGAACTAATGACATATTTTTTTACTTTAAAACCTACTTTGCTTAAGTTACTATAAATATTTTCCAAAGTTTTATTTAGTTGAGTTTTTATATTTATTTCATCTACAAAATCTCTATAGGTATAAGCAACAACTTGCCTAAATAGTTCAAAAGAAGATGTCCCTATATCTACCTCATTATTATCAGCTTCAGTTTCTTTATTAATTATAAAAAAAATTAAACCAATCAATAAAACAATGAAAAACAATATCTTAATTAACCTTTTCATATTCTCTCCCTTCATGATTACATATAATATCATCAAATTCTCTTATTTTTTGTATAACTTTATTTATAATCCAGTCTGGAGTGGAAGCTCCAGCTGTTATACCTACCTTATCTTCTTTCTTAAACCACTCTATTTTTAAATCGTTTTCATTTTGTATATGATAAGTCCTTTTACAATAATTCTTAGCTATTTCAAATAGTTTTACAGTATTAGAACTATTTTTACCTCCTATTACAATAACTATATCTACTTTAGGAGCTAATTCTCTAATAGCAGCTTGGTTTTCATCAGTAGCATAACATATAGTTTTAAAATATCTAATTTCAGGAATATAATCCATTAAATAATTTACTATCTCCTTAACTTTTTGTATTTTTTCGGTTGTTTGAGTTACTATCCCTAATTTCTTTATTTTTTGAAATGTTCCCTTTTTTACTAATTCTTCTGTTTCATTTAAATCCTTCACTACAAAATAAGGGATGTCATCTGATATATATCCTATTACTCCTATTATTTCTGGATGATCTTTATTACCAATTATTAATAATGGATATTTTTCTTTTGATAATTTTTCTACTATTCTGTGTACTCTCATAACATAAGGGCAAGTACCATCTATGATTTTTACTCCCTTATTTTTCAAATTTTCAATAATTTGTTTTTTAACTCCATGTGTCCTTATTATAACTTTCTCAACTTTATTAGGATCTATTTTATCTATATCAAGTGTATAATCTATTCCATTATTTTTTAAATAGTTTATCAAATCTTCATTGTGTATTATAGGGCCGTAGGTAATAACTTTTTTTTGATTTATTTGAATCATTTTAAGGGCTATATCTACCGTCCTTCTCACGCCAAAGCAAAATCCCATTTTCTGAGCTAAAAATATTTCCATTTAATTACCTCCTAGTTCATTGATCAATATATTAATAAGTTCATCAACACTTTTTTTGATTCTGAATCCTGAAGCTCTTTTGTGTCCCCCACCCCCAAATTTAATCGCTATCTGTTCTACATCTATACCCTTAGATCTTAGATTAACCCTACAATAATTAGGCTCTACTTCTGTAATAGTAAAGAAAACCTTACCTGATAAAACATACATTATATTATCTACAATATTATTAAGCTCTTCCTTTATTAATCCCAACTTTATTAATTCTTCCAATTCATTGTATCTTAAATAACTATAAACTATATCTCCTTTCATTTGTAAGTTATTATACATAACAGATAACATTTTATAATAATAAAAACTTCTTCCCTTTATTAGGCTAAATATCTCCTGCCAATCTACATAGTTTCTTAACTCAGATAGTACTAATAAAGTTTTAGATCCTACATTATTGTAAGATAACATTCCTGTATCAGAAATAATCCCCATAGCTAAATAATAAGCAATATCATTATCTAACGGAATGCCTGTTTGTTTTATTATATCATATAAAACTTCATTAACAGCACTTGAATTTACATCTACATAATAATAATTCCCAAATAAATCATTTGAAGAATGATGATCTATATTAATTATTAATTTTGATCCTATTTCAGGTACAACTTCAGAAAATCTTTTAAATGATCCTAACTCTACTGCTATCACACAATCAAAATCATTAAAATTTACTTCATTAACAACATCATTAAACAAATGTTTATAAAGGGGATTAACAGGATCCTTGGAATATAAAACTGCTTTCTTAGCAAAATACCTATCTAACAAAAACTGAATTACTTTCATAGCACATAAACAATCTAAATCTGGATTAGGATGAGCTACTAACAAAACTTTACGAACTTTTATAAATATCCTTCTTATATCATTAAAATTTACATTAGTTTTTAACATCTTTTTTTCTCCTTGATTAATTCGCTTATTTCATAAGCTACATACAAATATATTTTACCTTCTTGATTTAATTTATAATTCACAACCCTTAAATAATTATCAATTTCTTTGTCATTATTTTTTAGAGACTCAAAATAAGATTTATTAAGTAAATCTATAAAAACAATCTCAACTTCTTTGTTCTCTAATTCAGCATTTTCTTTTATTTCTTTAATTGCTATTTTCAAAGGTAAACTTAACAATCTACTTACAAAAATACTGGCAAGTATATAACTCATAATCACAAACAAAACTAAAATCCTAAAACAATAAATAATACTTCTAAAAAAAAATATAACATCCTTCTCATTTAACTTAAAGGAATAATGAAATTTATTGCAGTAATTTATAATTACACATTAATGTACTACGAAAAAATTTTAAAAATACTATACTACATACTCCTTATTACATTGCTTTATTTTATTTACAAAATAAGCATTTTTTTTATTGAGATACTTGTAATTTATTTTCTAACAATCTTCTTCTCAATAATTCTAAAACCTATAGTAGATTGGCTAGAAAAAAAATATAAGCTTAGTACCAACTTCTCCTCTTTAATTATTATATTTCTATTTTTTGGAATAGTTATAACATTATTTACCATCCTAATTCCAAGTTTATACTATACCTTAACCGAATTTGCTAAAACACTTCAAGAAAACTTAGTAGCTTTAAATAACTCTCTAATAAACATAGTTAACAAATATCTAAGCTTCTTAGAAGTAGATATACAATCAGAACAGATTATCAAGAATATACTTAACCAAATAAATCAAAACATACCAAAAATAACAGAAAAAATA
>CALFWH010000109.1 GCA_937927985.1 uncultured bacterium
CCTAATTTCGTAATGGCTTACTATAGCTTAGGTTTGTATTATTTAGAACAAGGAGACATCGATCAAGCTCTAGAAAAATTTAACAAATGTATAGAATTAAATCCTAATTTTTCAGAAGCATACTTTTATCTAGGTAATATATATTTCAATCAATCTGATATGTATACCGCATTAGATTATTGGCTAAAATGTACTAATTTAAATCCTTCTTTTTGGAAAGCCTATTTCAATATAGCAAATGTTTATTATATTCAAGGTAATGTTGAGCTGGCCTTAGAATATTGGAAAAAAACAGTGTTATATAATCCTGATTTCTGGCAAGCTCACTGGAACTTAGCAAATGTATCCTACTTTGAATTTGGAGATATAGAGACTGCAATAAAAGGTTGGCAAAAAGTAACAATTCTTAATAAAAAACACTGGCAAGCCCACCATAATCTAGGAGAAGCATATTACATACAATCTAAATTCAAATTAGCTATAATGGAATGGGAAAGAGTAATAGAAATAAATCCCCATTTCTGGCCAGCCTATTTTAACATAGCTGTTATATATTTCCAAAATAAAGACTACTCAAAAGCTATTAATTACTGGACTAAAGCTTTTGCCATAATGTTGTTTGGATAAATATGATAAATACATTTGTATATCCAAATTATAAAAGCCTATTTAAAATTTTCTCATATTACCTAAAAAAAGAATACAAAGAAAACTTAAATATGATAACTATAAATATCCAAAATGAATATTTTGAAAAATTAATAAATCTATTTGAACCACAAAAAATAACCTATGAAAAAATAACTTTCTATACAAAATCATCAGAACCCATAAAAGAAATGGTTAACAGTGACTTTAATCTTTTCATATTTAATTCAAAAGAAGAAATGTATAAAACACAAGAAGATCTAAAAAATAGAGATATAAAAATAATTCAAGAATACCTACAATCTAGATCAGTTCAAAAAAATCCATCTATTAAACCCAAAATAGAAGAAATATTCCAATTCATTCAAAAATATCCCTCCTTAACTGAAGAAGAATTATTAAATATTAATATTCAATATTATGAAATTATAACCTTACTAAGCTTAGTTTCAATAAAAAAAAATTTTGTTATTTTAGACGTTGACTATAATAATGAATTACCTCTATCACTAGTTTCAGAAATAATAGAATTACCAATTAAAGAAGCTGAAGAGTTTATAAATTTATACAAACTACCTCCTATAGATCAAAAAGTAAAAAAAATGGTAACAAAAATAACAAGTACTATCCTAAAATATTGGGTAATATTCTATACGGGTAATAAAAAGGAGGTAAAACAATATTTAGTTCCTCTTAACACAGATGTATTGACAGCAAGTGCTAAGATACATACTGATATAGCTAAAAAATTTATCCAAGCTGAGGTTTGTAATATACAAGATATGAAAAATAATAAACTTCCACCTTTTAAATCTTTTGGGAAAAATTATATAGTACAAAATCACGATTTTCTATCAATAAAGACTTCTTAATTTATGAATAATTATCTTTTATGGAATTCTTCAGAATCTTCAATATTATTAAATTTACAAAATAAAGAAAAATTAGAAATTAATACTCACAAAGGTAAAATAAAAATAGAAAACTATCAGGATTTAAAGTATGGAAATATCTTAATATCGAGCACAGGTAAAAGATTTTACGTTATACCTCCTACACATAAAGATAAACATTCAAAAATAACTCGTAAAACTAATACTTTCACTATTAAAGATCTTTCAATAATATTAGCTTATACATCCATAACAAAAGAATCTTTAATTTTGGAGATAGGTACAGGAAGTGCAGCTGGTACAATATTTTTTTCTAACTTTGTAAAAAAAATTATATCAATTGATACCAACTTTTATAATTTACAAAATTCTTATAAAAACATTAATAAGTTAAATTTATTTGATAATATACAAATAATTTTAGCAAATCAAGATAATTTGATTTTTAAAGAATCGATTTTTGATGCTATAATAATAGATTTACCTGAGCCAGAGAAATATTCCAAATTCTGTAATTATGTTTTAAAAAGTGGAGGTGATTTAGTATTTGCAGTACCTAATATAGAACAAGTTAAAAACGCAAGGGAAAAATTTTCCAAAGAAAATTTTGTTTACTTCAGAACAGTAGAGATATGGTTAAGAGAATGGTTAATGAGACCTTCCTATTGTAGACCACACCATGAAATGCAAGCTCATTCAATGTTCCTTACCTTTTGTAAAAAAATAAACCACAAAAATATATGAACCCTAATAAAGATAATAAAATAAATCAAGAAAAAAAAGAAATTATCCTAGAATTAAACAATTTTTCTTTTTCATATAAAGATAAGAAAATATTTGAGAATGCTTTTTGTCAAATAGAAAAAGAAACTATTAATTTTCTAGTAGGTCCAAATGGAAGTGGAAAAACTACCCTACTTAAAATTCTATTTTTTGATAAAGAAAAATATTTTAAAACTCAAGATGTACAATTTATATGGGAATTTCAGAATTTTTATGAAGAACTTTCTCTTATAAAAAATCTTCAAATATACTTTAATTTAAATTGTAAAAAAAACCTAGATTTTAAAAAAGAATTAAAAAAAATATTAGAATACTGGGATTTAGAATTTTACTTAAATAAACCAGTAAAAAATTTATCATATGGTTATAAACAAAAATCACTAATAGCAAGATCAATAATGACAAATCCTGATGTTTTAATCATAGATGAGCCATTTTTGGGATTAGATTATTCTTCTTATTTGAAATTTTTAGATATATTAAAAGATTATAAACGAATCACCTTTATCATATCAACTCAAAATCCTAAAATTAAAGATGAATTTTCTAATTTTGGAAATTACGAGCAAAAAGAATTTTTCCTAAATCAGTACCTAAAAATCTACTCTTTTTTAAGTTTAAGCTAGATTTTAGTAATCAATTTTTTAAAATTTTAACATTTTTTTTACGTTTTTAACATTTTTAGGCTTTAAAAAAGTTGCTTTTGAAATATATATTAATTAGAAAATAAGTAAAGGAGGGAAAAAAATATGTGGCAAATTGGAAATTCATTATATACTAATTTTCAGTATACAAGTATAAATTTCAACAATAATGTAACAGCTTTTTCTTATTCTATAACATCAGTAAATGATAGTTTTAACAATTCTTTTCAAGGAGCAACGCAAATTAATAATTTTTCCAATATTTTAATGGATTCTGTATTGGGAGGAGTACTAGGTGGATTATTAGGAGGCTTATCAACACTAAGCCCATTCTCT
>CALFWH010000110.1 GCA_937927985.1 uncultured bacterium
TTAGCATAATTTTTAGCTTCTATGTCTATATCGTAAAGTACTTCTAAATGTTCGCATATAAATCCTATTGGACAAGAAATAATTATTTTAAATTCATCAGGTATTTTACTTATTTGGTCTAATATATCTGGTCCCAACCATTTATCTTTGGTCTTACCTTGGCTTTGATAACAAAAAACATAATCTGTTATACCTAATCTTTCAACCAGTTTATTTACAACAAATTGTAATTGAGTAGGATATGGATCAGGTAGTATTTTCTCAGGTAAACTATGGGCACTAAAAATATAAAAAATCTTAGAATTACCATGAATACTAATTATTTTTTCTCTTAGAGCTTGTATTCTTTTGTAAAAAATATCTATCAATAGCGGATTATCATAATAACCATAAATATGTTTAAAATTAATCTTATCGGATTTTGTACGTTTAAAATAATCAGAAATGTTATAATTTGAGTAATAGGGAGACATTATAATAGCTATGGCTTTGCTTATGTTTTCATTTTCCATCTGTTTTACTACGTCTTCTATATAAGGGTTAATATGTTTAAAAGCTACAAATACTTTATAGCTTAGGTTATTTTTAGAATTATCCGTAGAATTATCCATAGAATTATTCAATAAATTTTGCAGTTTTTTGGCTTGATTGTAGGTTATTTCATTAAGTGGACTTTTTCCCCCAATAGCTAAAAACCTGTCCCTTAACTCATCGATATATTCTTGTGGTGGTTTTTTCCCTTTTAATATATGAGTATAAAACCTTTCTATATCATCCATTGTATATATACTTCCATAACTCATTAAAAGTATACCTATTGGTGTAGTTTGTTTGATTAAATTGTCCATAAAGCCTCCTTGTTAAGGATTAATTTTTATAATTACTTTTTGATAATCTTTTCAATTTTAATTCTTCAACTATTGAGTATACTACAGGTACAACTATTAAGGTTAGTAATGTAGAGCTACTTAATCCTCCAATAACTGCGACAGCTAAAGGTTTTAGTAAATATCCTCCTTCTTTTAATCCCAAAGCTAATGGAAACATAGCAAATATAGTTGCTAAACTAGTCATTAATATGGGTTTTAATCTTACTAAAGCTGCTTCTTTTATAGCTTCATATAATTCTTTACCTTGTTCTCTAAGATTGTTAGTATAATCTATTAACAATACTGAATTACTTACAACTATTCCAGTTACCATTAAAATTCCCATAAGAGACATTAAATTCAAAGAATCTCCAGAAATATTTAAAGCTATCAATACCCCTATTAACTCCAAGGGAATAGAAATCATTAAAATAAGGGGCTGGATGAGAGAATTAAACTGAATAGTTAAAACAGTGTATATCAAAAATATTCCTAGCGAAATAATTAAAATAAAAGCTAAAAAAGTTTCAGATCTTTGTTCTTCCTCACCTTTTAATTTATAAGTATATCCCAAAGGTAAAGGATCTTCAGAGAATATCTTTCTTACATTATCTAATATTTGACTTAAGCTATATTTAGGTTCTTTATTTCCATAAATTCTTATACATTTTAATCTTTCATTTTTTTCTACTATAACTGGACCATAATCAGGGAAAGCATAAGCAATCTGCCTTAATGGTATATTTTTCATTAAAACAGGAGAAAATATAGGAAAGTTTAACAATTCTTGTTCATTAATTGGTTTAGGAATTCTAACTCTTATATCGTATTCATATCCTTTTTCTTTGTACTTACCTACTAGAGTGCCAGTAGTAGAAACCTGTAATAAATTAACAACATCAATAGTATTAATACCATAAAAAGCGCTTCTGTTTTTATCTATTTCTATCTTGAATTCTGGTACACCCTTTTTCCATGATAAATCTAAATCTGTTACCCCTGGAATCTGTGAAAACTTAGATTTATATTTATTGCCTAGTTCCCATAAAACATCTATATCTTCCCCAGATATTACTATATCTATAGCTTTAGTACCTCCAAGCCCAGAAAGACTTTTAAATGGATCAACAACATTTATGGTTATACCTGGTATTTCAGCTATCTTTTTCTTAGCTTCCTTTACTATAATAGGATATTTATCAAAATCTTTTGGATCAAATTTTACTCTGGTTTCACATATTGAAGATATTGTAGAAGCTCCAGATATGGAAACTATGAAACTAATTGCTTCACTATCTCCCCCAGCTGACATAGTAGCGCCAAAAACCTTTGTATATTTTCTAGCAGTATCATAAACTATCTTTAAAACCTTTAAACCCTTTTCATAGGTATCATACAACGTACCACCTACCGAATTGTAAACCTGAATATTTATAACAGGAAATCCTCCACTTGGTAGAAAATCTTTCTTGGTATTAATTAATAAAAATAATGAAAATATAAATATACCAAAAGCAGTCAATATGGTTAAAAATCTATTTTTCAAAGCTAATGATAGAAAAGCAATATAGAATTTTTTCAAGTAATCTAAAATAGAGTCTGTAAAATTATGGTGAGATATTTTATAGTTGTTTTTATAGAAGAACATATAAAGAGGGGGCACTATAAAAGCAGCTACTACTAAGGAAGATAATAATCCCAATATTATAACAATTGCAAAATCCAGAAATAACTCTCTTGCTAATCCCTGAATAAAAATTATGGGAACAAAAACGATTACAGTAGTCAAAGTAGAAGCAAATATAGCTGGTAAAACTTCGTTAGTACCTTTGACTATGATAGATTTCAAATCCTCAACATTCTGTATAACGCTTTTCTCTATATTCCTTTGAATTGATTCTATAACTACTATGGAGTCGTCAACAATTCTTCCCACTGCTAAAGCTACAGCTCCTATACTTACTAAATTTATAGAAGTATTATTAAAAAATAGCCCTATAGCAGTAGCAAGTATAGACATTGGTATAGATATAGCAGAAATTATTGTACTTCTAATCGATAACAAAAATATAAATATAATAATAATAGCTATCAAAGAAGCATAAATAACCTCTTCTTGGATATTCTTAATTATGGGAATTAATCTTTCATCAAAACCAAAAGCTACATCTAATTTTACTCCCTCAGGTAAAGATCTATTTATAAATTTAACTTCTTTTCTTACATTCTTTGCAGCTTCTACAGTGTTTATATCAGCTTCCTTAAAAACAAATAAATAAACTGCAGGTTTAAAATCAGATAAGGAATAACTTTGAATATCTCTATTACCATCAATAACTTTTCCAATATCTCTAACCCTTATTACTCTTGAATCAGATTCGAATTTTACAGGTACTAAGTCTATTTCTTCCAAACTATTAAACTCACCAAAAGATCTCAAGGTAAAATCTTTATTTCCTAAAGTCATATAACCAGTTGGAAGATTTAGATTGTTAACTTTAACAAAGTCAACAATATTGGAAAGTTGTATATTATATTTATATAAATTGGAAGGATCGAGAATAATCTGTATCTCCCTTTTAATTCCTCCTATTACAGTTACATCAGCTACTCCAGGAGTGGATTCAATTTTTTTAGAAACCACTTCTTCAGCTAGGAATCTCAAATACTTCATATCTAAATTTCCTGTTAAAGCTAAAAAAGCTACTGGTAATAAAGACTTTACATTTTGTTTATTTATGGATGGGGTTTTAGAATCACTGGGTAAAATATCTCTAATCTGATCTAATTTCTGTCTTATATCAAATATGGCATATTCTAAATTAGTATTCCATTCGAATTCTACTCTAACAATAGATAATCCCTCGCTACTTATGGAGGTAATTTTTTTTACGTTATTAACTAAAGCTACTGTGTTTTCTATTTTTGAAGTTAGATCTCTTTCAACTCTTTCTGGAGAAGCTCCTGGATATAAAGTAGTAATTACAACTAGAGGATAATTTATATCTGGCAAAAGCTCAATTTTTAAATTAATAACCGAAACTATTCCCATTAATATAATTGAGATGCTAAGAACAAATACTGCAGTCCATCTTTCAATTGCCCATCTTATCATAGATTACTCCTTTTCTACCTCCTTAACGGTATATCCTTCTTTCAAGAAATACTGACCGTCTATCACTACTTTTTCTCCCTCTTCAACTCCCTCTACTACACATAGATCTCCAGAAGTTTCCAGTATTTTTACTGTTTTTTTAACAGCTTTTCCGTTTTCTACTACGTAAACATAAATTTCTTTATCAGAGTAAACCAAAGCTTGCCTTGGAATTAAAATCCCTCTAACTGATTTAGTTACTATCTTTATATTTACATAATCATTATGATTAAGTTCATTATCCCCTAAAAAATTAGCTTCTATATAGGAAAAACCAACACTATTAAGATTAGGATATATTTTGTTTACTTTAATGGGATATTCTTTGTTTTTAAAATAAGCAATAGCTAAAGTAGGGATTTTTATTTTTTTAGCATCGATATCCGATATAGAAGCCTTTACTATTTTTGAATTAGGATCACCTATTGAAAGAGCTATAAACGAAGGATTTACAACCGTACCTTCATCTATATTCTTTTTAAGTATTATTCCCTCAAAAGGAGAATATAAGTCAGTATATTTATAATTTTCTTTAATTATGGAATAATTTTTGTAAGCTGAGAAAGAATTCCAATAGGCAGCTTTTGCTTGATTTTCAAAAATAGCTAACCTTTCTTTTTTTAATTTTAAAACCTCTAAATTATCCTCCATCTGTTGCAAAACAGTTTTTGCGTTATAGTAATTGTTTAAAGCATTTTGGTATTGAATTTTAATATTTTCAAATTGCTGAGCAGAAATAACTCCCTCATTATACAATTTATTATATCTTTCAAAATCTTTTTTTGATTGATAAAGTATTGTTTCAGTTAAATATAAATTTTCTTTAGCTTGTTTTAAGGATAACAAAGCTTTTTTGTAATCAGAATCTATTTGTATTTTTTGGATTTTATAGTTATAAATAGCTTGCTCGTAATTAGCTTTTGAAGCTAAGTAATTTTGGTAAGCTTGTTGAAGTTGGAAATTATATACCTCTTTGTCTAAAGAAGCTAACAATTGCCCTTTTTGTACTTTCTGTGCTTCACTAACAAAAACTTTACTTACTTTTCCGGAAACTTGAAAAGATAAATTTACTATCTTCCTATATTCCACCTTAGCATCAGAATCAATAAAGATATCTAAATTACCTAAATAAGCCCTTTTAACTAAAACAGATATTTCTTCACTAGTAGTTACCTTACTTTGTTTAGTATTAGCTTTAGAACAACTTGATAAAAAGAAAAAAGAAGGTGTTAAAATCACTAAAAAAGTCCAAAAAACACTATAAATAAGAATCTTAAAAAATAATCTACTCATCTTTTCCTCCCTGTCTTTCATTATTTTTAGATTCCTTAAATTTACTATAAATCTTACTAAGTCTTATATCTTGATCATTTAGATAAAGATAACTTACATAATCCAAAAAAATTTCGTTTTTATAATTTCTTAAATTCATTATAGTTTGCAGTAAATTGTTTTGTGCGTCTAAGTAGTCCAAATAGGTAGCTAAACCATTTTCATATTTCAACTTAATCAATCTAAAAGTCTCTTTTCTATAGTCTAAGTTATATACATAGGATTGATAAGCAAACTTATCTATTTCAAACTTAGATTTAATATTATTTATTTCAGTAATTAAATCATATTTAGTACGTAGATACTGTTGATAAAGGGATTGTTTTTGTTCTTCTAAAACCATTGCTTGATTTTTTGTTAAATTAGAATCAAATATTTTCCAGTTTAAAGATAAAACTATGTTAAAATTATAATCTCTTGAAAAACTTGTAGGTTTCTGCTTAACATAATTAGAGCTAAGAGAAATGAATGGATTATTCTTAGATAAAACAGACTTTTTTTGATAATCGATAGCATTTATGTTACTATAGAGAATTTTCAAAACCCTATACTCATTCTCATTAATAATTGGTAAATCAACCAAAGTATTATTAGAATCGATATAATAAACCAAGTATAAGTTTAGTAGATCCTCAATAATTTTTGTGTTTTTTGTATTTTGACTATTAGCGTATAAAAAGGATGAGGTTTTTTTGACAGATATCTGATAATTCTCATAAGCTAATTTATACTGGGATTTAGAATCATTATAACTAGATAGGACTCTTAAATAATCCACTTTTGGAATTACACCTAAATCATAAAGTTTTTTTGTACTATATAATAATTCTTCGGTATAATTAACCAAGTTTTTAACAAACTCGAGAAAATTATAACTTTTGAAAACATCATAAAAAAGCCTGTAAAATTTAAAATAATTATCACTAATTGCTTGATTATATTTAAGTAAATTAGATTCATAAATAACTTTCTTGGACATAACTAAATTTTCAAGTACTCCGAAGGTTTTCAAAATCCAATTAAACTGTAATCCATAGTTGTAGTTATATTCATTAGAAAGTCTAATAACTCCTGGACCTATTCTAGCATTAACAATAGGCTGATTATAAGAATATCTATAGAAACTATCAATATTTATACCAAATTCAGAGTATGTAGCTTTAAGATCATAATAAGACGAATTTAATTCATTTCTAGCTTTATTTATTTCTGGTAAAGAATAAATTAAACTATCTAGTAATTCTATAGATTCTATAGAATAATCTGAAGAAGAATTCAAGTATTTTTGTTGATGATCTGCAAAGCT
>CALFWH010000111.1 GCA_937927985.1 uncultured bacterium
TGTTAATGTTATTTATCCTTTAGGTTTAATGAACGAGAGTGTTAATAAAGTGGGAATTAGATATATGTTTTTTTATTTATTATCTAAGCAGATGGAATATAGGCTTAAACAAGAAGGTTTTGTTTGTAAAGTTGATTTGGATGTAAGAAATGATTATGTTAATATAAGAATAACTATTCCCAATAATTATTCAGTAGTTGACGTGTTAGAAGCTATGAAGAGTTTGATTAAATTGGAGGAATTTAGGATACAGGATTTTTATGGAGATTATTTAAATCAGGTTTATAGTAAAATTAAGGATTATTATAATCAGCCGTTTAATGCTGTTCTGTGGTATTTTAGAAGAAATGTTTTTTCTGCTCATCCTTATTATTTTTTATCTTGGGGTAATCCTGAAAATACTCGTAATTTTACAACTAAGGATTTAAGTGAATTTTTAACTAACGAAATTAGTAAAAATTTTAATCCTTACTTTTTAGTGCTTTTAAGTACAGATCAGGATCAAGATTTAGTTTATAATTTTTTATGTAATCATTTTGTTAGTAATAATAATGTTAGTAATAATAATTTTGATAATTTCAAGAATTTCAGTAGTATGGGATTTGATAGGTACTATTATAGGAAAGTAGAGATACCAAAGACTAAGGTTTTTAGTTTTTATTCTAATAGTCAAGCAGTTTATTTTTTATATTTATTTACTGCTCCTCAGTTTAGTAGGAATTTTGATGAGTATGTTGCTATGCTAATAATAGATAGTTTTTTATCTGATCCTATGAATGGGGTTATATGGAGGCAGTTAAGGGAAAAAGAGGGAATTATATATTCGGTTTATTCTGAATTCCCTTTGCTTAAATATACTTCATATTATGTAATTTTTACCTGGGCTTATAATAAAAATAAATCCCAAGTTAGCAAGAAAATTGATAAAATAATTGAAAAATCAAAATTAACTGATGAAGATATTTATTACTATAAACAAATTTTACTCAAAAAAATGTATTTTAAGTTTAATTCTATTGATGAATTATCGGATAGCTTAATTGATTCAATAGTTTATAAAGATAAAAGGATATCTCCTTTTTATTTGGTAAATTATATAACATCTATAGATAATAGTTTCATTAGGGAGGTTTATAAAAGATATTTGAGTAATTATTATTTGTTCGTGTTTGAGTAGGGGGTGATTTAATTGGTAAAAAGTAAGTTTGATTTTATAGATCTAGAGATACAAAATTTAAAAGCTGAGGATAGATATAATTATATAAGGGTTATTGAGGGGCCACAGGGGGCTTGGTTAAATATTGAAGGAAAGAAAAAATTAAATTTTTGTTCAAATAATTATTTAGGTTTAGCAAATCATCCTGAGATAGTTAATTTTGTTAAGGAAAATTTGGATAAGTATGGAATAGGTCCTGGTGCTGTTAGAAGTATTGCAGGTACCAATTTACTACATATAGAATTGGAAAGAAAATTATCTGAATTCAAAGGTACTCAAGATACTATTTTACTTCAATCTGGATTTAATGCTAATTTAGCTGTTATTCCTACTTTACTTGACAGTCCTGAAGATGCTGTTATATCTGATGAACTTAATCACGCTTCTATCATAGATGCTATAAGATTATCAAAAGCTAAGAGATTTATATATAAGCATTCAGATGTTGATGATTTAGAAAGTAAGCTTAAACAAGCTGATGGAAGTAGAAGAAAGATAGTTGTGACAGATGGGGTTTTTTC
Source organism: uncultured bacterium (assembly GCA_937927985.1). Classification (GTDB taxonomy): domain Bacteria; phylum DRYD01; class DRYD01; order DRYD01; family DRYD01; genus DRYD01. Next base: position 1,738 of record CALFWH010000111.1, read on the forward strand.
TATGGATGGGGATATAGCTCCTTTACCTGAAATAGCAAAGCTTTGTCAAAAATATGAAGCTATACTAGTTGTTGATGATGCTCATGGAGAAGGTGTTTTGGGAGAAAAAGGAAGAGGAATTGTTAATTATTTTTCCAAAAAAGGTGAGCTATCAGAGGATATGGTGGATATAGAAGTTGGGACATTATCTAAAGCTTTTGGAGTAGTAGGTGGATTTGTTAGTTCTAATAAAAAAGTTATTGAATTTTTAAAACAAAAAGCAAGGCCTTTTCTGTTTTCTTCAGCATTAACAATACCTGATACTTTAGCTGCCATCAAAGCTATCGATATAATCCTAAATTCAAACGTAGTTGAAAAATTATGGGAAAATACTAATTACTTTAAAACTGAAATGAAAAAAATGGGGTTTGATTTAGGAAACAGTCAAACTCCAATAACTCCAGTAATGTTATACAAAGAATCATTAGCTCAAGAATTTGCTAAACTTCTATTTGAAGAAGACGTATTTGCTGTACCTATATTTTATCCTACTGTACCTAAAGGTAAAGCAAGAATAAGAACAATGATCTCTGCTATACACACTAAAGAAGATCTAGATTTTGCTTTAGAAAAATTCTATAAAATAGGTAAAAAATTAGCAGTAATTTAAAAAAACTTTATTAAATATGCAAGAATTTAACATAGAAGAAAGAATATATAAAATTCTAAAGCAGTATAAATTAGAAAATTTAGGAATATTGTTTTTAGAAAGTATGTTACCTTTTAGAAGAATAATTGGTCATTTGGTTGTATTCAATGAACCTTTTTTATCTATTTTTCTTAACGATAAAATTATTCAAGAAATACATTACCTGTTTTACGATGAAAAAAAATATAATAAGCTCTATAAACTACTAAAGGAAGGTAATAACAATGAATAAAGATTTTTACCAACTAAGAGATTTATTGAATAGAATTAAGCTTAAGGATATTTCAGTTTGGATTAGGGATCAAGAAATAGATAATAGAATAGATTGGATAGATCTTGATGTTTATGAGGTTTTGAAGGATATAAAAAATAAGACAAAAATTTTAGTTGATCGGGGTTATGATAATGTTGTGCTATTAGGTATGGGGGGATCTTGTCTTGCTTCGATGGTTTTTAGTACTGTCTATCCCATAAATAAAAAAATATTTATCCTTGATACCATTAATCCAGACCAAATATATCAAATTCATACTGCTATTAAAGATCAAAAAAATGTATTTATAGTTTCTAGCAAATCAGGTACAACCTTAGAGACTAACATACTTTTTGATTATTTTATAAGAAATTTTGGAGATCAAGAATTTATTTTTATAACTGATGATGGTACTCCTTTAGATCAATATGCTAAAGAGAAAGGTTTTGTTGTTTTTAATCCTAATCCTAATATTGGGGGAAGATATTCAGCTTTTACTCAATTTGGTTTAGTACCTGCTTTTTTAGCTGGAGTTGATGTTGATAAAATAGCTTCCGATTTTGAAGAAATTAAACATAAAACTGTGGAATTTGTAGATAAAAATTTTATTGATTTCTATGATATTATTAAAATGAAGAATAAGAATTGGGGGTATATTTTCTTTAATTATGAAGATAATCAAGCTAATCTTATCTTAGGATTATGGTTAGAACAATTGATTGCAGAAAGTACAGGGAAGAATAATAAAGGAGTTTTACCAGTTATCTATAAAAACTTTAATTTACAAAGTTTATTGCAAAATTCTAATTTACAAAATTCCCATGCTGTAACATTAGGTGATTTTAAGTTAGAAAAATTTAAGAATGATTTATCTAAATGGATGTATGTATGGTTTATTTATACTTCTTTATTGGGATCTTTAATGGAGATTAATCCATTTAATCAACCTGATGTGCAGCTGTCAAAAGATATTACCAAAAAGGTTTTATCTATGGAAAATTTAAATATTCAAGATAATTATTTTATTGTTAATAATTTAGAAAATTTGGGAAAATATATTATTGATTATTTGAGCAATGAAAAAGATTTTGAATATGTAGCAATACATTTTTATTCTTCTTATGATTATTTTGATTTTGCTGAGGGTTTAAGGAATTTTATAGTAAATGAATTGGGTAAAATAAGTGTGTGGGGATTTGGACCAAGGTATCTGCATTCTATAGGACAATTATATAAAGGTGGGGCAGATAATGGAATTTTTGTGCAAGTAATAGTAGAACCTAAGTTTAGTATTGATAATATGAGCAAAGTATTTTTGGGGCAGGCTTTAGGGGATTTGTTAACAATGAAAAATTTGAATAAAAAAATAAGGGGATTCTATGTTAAAACCTAGAATTAAACATAAAGTAGAAGAATTACAAGAAAAACAAAATCCTAATAAATCAATAATTTTCTTTATTCTTTTCATTGCCATAATTTATATTGGTGGATCTATTATAAATAACTATATAAATAATAATCTTTTTGCTCCTAGAAAGCAAGTTGATTATAAAGGTATTGTTTTTAAGTTAGAAACTGATAAAGATTATTATACTATCGGGGAGAAAGTAATTATAAAGCTAACATTAATAAATGAGAGTAATCAAGTAGTTGATATTGATTTTTTAAGTTCTGACTTGGCTTATTTTACAGTTTATTCTTATGTTAATTTAGGATTGACAAAGTTTTATTATAAGGTTTGGACTACTAAGCCTGATATCCCGATTATTCCAAAAGTTTACAGGTTATCAATAAAACCAAAAGAAAAATTGACTGTGGTAAAAGTTTGGGATCAAGTTGATAAGGAGGGAAATCCTGTAAAAACGGGAAATTATAGATTTGTAGCTGAGTTGAATATAAGTGAGAGGATTAGTTTAACTAAGTAGGGAGGGGTGGCCGAGCGGTCGAAGGCGCTCGACTGGAAATCGAGTGTATCCCCAAAAGGGATACCGCGGGTTCAAATCCCGCTCCCTCCGCTTCAAAAATGGTAACCTTGGTCTCAAAAATAAAACTATTCCTCGATGATCAGCCCCAAAATATCAAACAAAAAAGATCAATCATTAGCTCCCTTAAACAAAAAATATCTAATAAATTTAATGTTTCTATAGCTGAAATAGAGGATAACGATAAATTGCACATTGCTACTATCGGCTTAGCTATTATAGCTAATGATAAAAAATTACTTGACTCTACCATCAATAAAATCCAAAATTATATAGATAATTTTAAAAATATTAAAATACTGGAATCTCAAAATTTTTACTACACTGATTTAGATTAAGTTTTATTAATGATAACCGACCAAAATAGTTTGAAAAATTTTTTTATTGGTAAAGTTTCCTACTTTAGCAGTAGATATATTTATTTAAGATATAACTATAACGATTTTAAAAAGTATTCAAATGAAATTGAAATTGGTCAATTTTTACTAGTTTCTTCTTATGATGAAAATAAATATATATTGTCTCAAATTGTAGATATTTATGATGTTGTAAGCTATAAAGAAGAGGATATTAGAACATCTATATCTAATAATGGAAATATCACTTCTCTAGAAAGAGATATATATCTTTTTATTGAACTAAAAATAAAACCTCTATTTTTAATAGATAACGATAAAATATCATGGAATTTAAAAACAATAAGACTTAAAGATATTTTTTGGGTAAATTCTGAGATTAGAAAAAAAATTTTTGATAAAATAATAAATAGCAATTTTTCTGATGATTTAGAATTTTTAACATTCGATCTTAATGGATGTAAAATTTTTATTAGAGGAATAATTTTTTCAATAGGACTACAAAATTGTTTTGAAAATATCAAAAGTAATAAGAAAATAGATTTCATTAATTTCTCTGAGTTAAAAAATTTTAATCAATATAGTACTAAAAATAAAAATCTAGTTGTTTTTATAGAAAATAGATATCAATTGCTAAAGTTGTCTAATTTATTTTTTATTCCTGATTTTATTATTGGTAAAAACTTACTAAAGATTGATTATGATATAATTCTTAGGATTTTTCAAATAAGGAATGATTATCTTGATATTTTTTCAGATAAAGTTTATCTTATTCATAAGGGGATAATATTTTTTTAGAGAAATAAAATTTTAAAGAAATGGGGATTAGAAAAATAAAAGGAGTGGTTGATTGTGAGAAAAAGAGTTTATGGTTTTATTTTTGTGTTTGTTTTGTCTTTTTTAGTAATTATTTTATTTTCTTTTAAGAATGGTGTAGGGAAAATAAGTGTTCAATCTCTTTATTCATTACAAAATGAAATTAGGAAAGTTATAGATGAAACCAAGCCATCAATAGTAAGTATTTTATCAAGCCCTTCTGGGGATGATGAAATGCTTCGAAAATATTATGAATATTTTAGAGGTACTCCATTTGAATATTATTTTGATTATAAAGATAAAGTCTTGAACTATTTCCTACACTAACAGTTTTATCAATATCAATTGCATCAAATTCAATAGTTACATCAGAAGAATTTACTTCTTTTGGTGGAATGATATGACTAATATAACCTAAATCATCACGAATAAATTTATCT